>JALZEC010000167.1 GCA_030862235.1 Actinomycetota bacterium
TATGAGTGCGAGGAGATCGAGGCCCGGTACAACGGCGTCGAGCGGCTGTTCGTCGAGCGCCCCGATCTCCTCCAGGCCGACGCCGCCGTGCTCGCCGAGCCCACCGGCGCCCGGGTGGAGGCCGGCTGCCAGGGGACGATGCGGGCCTCGCTCACCTTCCTGGGCGTGCGGGCCCACTCCGCCCGGGCCTGGCTGGGTCGGAACGCCATCCACCGCCTCGTGCCCGCCCTCGACGCGCTCGCCGCCTACGAGGGGCGGCAGGTGGAGATCGACGGCTGCCTGTTCCGGGAGGGGCTGCAGGCGGTGCGGATCGAGGGAGGGGTTGCCGGCAACGTCGTGCCCGACCGGGCGTCGTTGACCGTCAACCACCGGTTTGCCCCCGACCGTACCCCGGCGCAGGCCGAGGCCCACGTCCGGGAGGTGCTGGGCGAAGCGGACAGATTCGAGGTGGTGGACATGGCGGCTTCGGCCGCCCCGTCCCTCGGACATCCCCTGCTGACCGCGCTCCTGGCCGCCACCGGCCGTCCGGCCGAGGCCAAGCTCGGCTGGACCGACGTGGCCCGGTTCGCCAGCCGCGGCGTCCCTGCGACCAACTTCGGCCCGGGGGACCCGAACCTGGCCCACCACGCCGACGAGCGGGTGACCCGGGGCGACCTGGTCACCGTCTACTCCGTCCTCAAGAACCTCGTCGAACGCGCCGACCCAACATCTGTCGGTTGATCGTGCACGATGGACGGGATCTCCATGAGCCGCCGGGCCCTGACGGGCTGCTTCACCCTCTGGGTCGCCGTGGTGGCGGCCGTCGCGCTGGGCGGACCAGCGGGGGCGACCAACGACCCCCTCTTCGAGGAGCAGTGGTCTCTCGCGCAGATCAAGGCCCCTGACGCCTGGGGAACCGCCACCGGGGGCGGCGTGACCATCGGCGTCATCGACACGGGGGTCGAGGTCGACCACCCCGACCTGCGGTCCAAGATCGACGCCACCGCCGACTGTGTGGGGGGCAGTTGCCGCGAGGGCGGTGGGGGGAACGACCCCCACGGACACGGCACGCTCGTGGCCGGGATCGCCGCCGCGGCCACCGGAAACGGGCGGGGCATCGCCGGGGTGGCTCCGGACGCCCGGCTCGTGGTTGCCCGGGCCGTTGACGATGAAGGGAACGGCTCGGCCGCGGATATCAACAACGCCATCCGGTGGGTGGTGGACAAGGGGGCGCGGGTCGTCAACCTCAGCCTGGGGGACCCCAACTTCTTGGTGGTGTCGGTGCTGGGCACGCCGCTGCGGCCGGCCATCGACTACGCCTGGAGCCGGGGGGCGGTGACGGTGCTGGCGTCGGGGAACGAGAACCTTGGCGTTCTCGACATCGGCAGCTCGAACTACGGGGCGGTCGATGCCTTGATCGTCGGTGCGACGACCCGGTCAGGCGCGACCGCCTCCTACTCCAGCCCCATCGGCAACGCCAAGTGGGGCCTGGCCGCCCCAGGTGGGAGCGGTGGAGGCGCCGGTCAGGACATCCTCTCGACCTTCGTCGACGGTGGGTACGCCTACGTGGCGGGCACGTCGATGGCCGTCCCCCACGTGTCGGGGGCGCTGGCCGTGCTCCTCTCCCGGGGCCTGAGCACGCCGGCGGCCGTGCAGCGGCTGCTGTCCAGCGCCGACAAGTCGGTCAAGTGCGGCCCCGGCTGCCAAGGCCAGCTGGATGTCGCCGCCGCCGTGGGCGGGACAGGTGCAGCGTCACCCACTGCCGCACCGCCCCCCTCGGCTGCGCCCCGCTCGCGCCCGGCCGCCGTCAGCACGACCACGACTGAGGCGCCAGCGCCGACCGCGCCCTCGCCCGGCCCGGGGGACGACCTGCCGCCCGAGCTCGCGACACCCTCCCTCCGGGCGGGTCGGCCACTGGCCCGCACACTCGAGTACTCGGAGGACGGTCCCTCCCGAGCGCCGGCGGTGGCGGCGGCGGTCAGCCTGGCTCTCGGCGTCGGCCTCGCCGCCGGCGCGTCTTGGGCCCGCCTCAGAGCTGGCGGACGATGGTGACGACCTTCCCGTAGATCCGCACCTGATCGGGGTCGAGCTCGATCGGCTGGTAGCCGGCGGCGGCGGGGAGGAGGACGATCTTGTTGCCCTTCCTGCTGAATTTCTTCACCGTGGCCTCGTCACCGGGGATGCCGGCGACGATGATGTCGCCCTTGCGGGGCTCGAAGTCCTGCCGGACGACGGCGAAGTCGCCGGCCAGGATTCCGGCGTCGACCATGGAGTCGCCCCGCACGCGGAGCATGAAGACGGGCCCGTCACCGGTGAAGTCGGCGGGAAGGGGATAGGACTCCTCGACGTTCTCCTGGGCCAGGACGTCGGTACCGGCGGCGACGTCGCCGATCAGCGGCACGTGGCGGGTAGGGCGCCGCTCGGCCACCGCTCCGGACGACGAGTCGTAACGGACCTCGATCGCTCGGGGTTTCGTGGGGTCGCGCCGGAGGAAGCCGAGCTTCTGCAGCGTGCGGAGGTGGGCGTGGACCGTGGACGTGGACGTGAGGCCCACCGCCTGACCGATCTCGCGCACCGAGGGGGGATAGCCGCGGGTGCGCATCTGGCTCTCGATGAAGTCGAGGATGCCCCGCTGGCGGGCGGTCAGGGAGATGTTCTCGGTCATTGAGCTCTGCTCCTCATGGCGCTCGCGGAGGACTCCGACGAACGTACGTTCGGCCTCGGGGTGACGTTACCAGGAGGGACGACGGGAAACAAACATTCGTTCGAAGGAGGGGGTTGACGCCGAACGCACGTTCGTGATGTACTGCTCCTGTCTCGAACGCACGTTCGAACAGTCGGAACCGGCGCACACGAGCGAGAGGGGTCTGGGCATGGTCGCAATCGTCTCGCCCGAGCGGGTGCGTCGCGGTGCTCATGGCCGGATGGCGGAATCGTACGGCGCTGCGGCCGCCCCCGTCACGGCCCTGGCACCGGCCCGACCAGCCCCACCGGCCCGAGCGGCCCGACCGCCTCGTCCTCGCGCCGCGTCCCAGGCGGGCCACCACCCCGTACCCGCCGTTGTCTGCCGGCCCGTGCGTCTGCCGGCCGGTACGTACCGCCGCCGCCGGGCCGCCGCCGGCCTGGTGGTTGCGGCCGTGCTGGCCCTGTCGGCAGCGCTGGGCACGCTCGGGGGCGGGCCCCTCCCCGTCCCCGAGCGGCCGGCACCGGCCGTGTCTCCGGTCGGTAGCCGCGTGTACGTCGTCCAGCCCGGGGACACCTTCTGGTCGATCGCCCGTCGCCTCGACCCCACCGGCGACCCGCGACCACTGGTCGACCGCTTGGTGGCGGCGCACGGCGGTCCTACGCTCCATGTCGGCGAGCGTCTCCCGCTCCCGCAGGT
>JALZEC010000411.1 GCA_030862235.1 Actinomycetota bacterium
GGCCGGGGCCTGAGCCGGCCCCCACCGCCGCCGGTCCCGAGGAACAGGCGGCGACCACGGACACGGTCGGCACGCCGGCGCCGGCCCCGGCGCCGACCGCTGCCGGTCCCGAGGAGCGCGCCCCCGACACAGGGCGGGGTGGGGAGGCGGCCGAGACAGAGGGCGGTGCCGAATCCGAGCGGGCACCGGGGGTGGGCGACGGCGAGGCCGAGTCGGGCGAGCGCTCAGGCGATCACGGAGATGATGCCGTGCTCGTGGAGGAACTCAGCTAGGCCGTCGACCAGGCGGCGGCGGGGCACGTCGTCCAGGGGAACCCACTCCGCCTCCACTGCATCCCCTCCGGGGGCGAGGCCCGTCGGGTCGAGGACGGTGACGAGGAAGTCCAAGATGACGAAGTGGTAGTCGGCGCCGATCCGCTCCACCCATCCCACGAGCCGGTCGCACACCCCTTCGATGCCGGTCTCCTCGGCCAGCTCCCGAACGACGGCTTCGGCCAGCGTCTCGCCCGCCTCCACCCGCCCGCCGGGAATGGACCACTCCCCCGCTGCCGGCCCGTGTCCCCGGCGGACGAGGAGGAGCTGATCGTCGGCCATGGCGATGGCGCCGACGCAGACCTCCGGTCTCACGGGGCTTCCGCCTCGTCGTCGCTGTCAAGGCCATCGGACACGAGGGAGTGGTGCATCACGATCTTGCGGGCCGTGAACCCCGACTCCTCGAAGAAGTTCTTCGTGAGCCGGTGCCCGGGAAGGGCCATGGCGTCCATGCCGAAACAGCCGCAGGACCGGCACCAGCTCACCAAGTCCTTCATCATTGCCTCGCCGAGGCCGACGCCTCGTGCCCCGGCGTCGACGAAGATGTCGGTGACCACGCCGAGGACCGAGCCGTCGGAGAGTTGCTCGAGGCGGGCTACGGCGTAGCCGACGACGACCCCATCGATCGTGCCCACGACGAATCGGGCGTCGGTCGCCCCGAGGAGGACGGTCAGGCCGTCCTCGATCGGCTCTCGGCGCGCCTCCTGCGCGGCCCAGACGGCGCCGCCGCGCGTGGGCGTCAGCTCGGCGATGCCGGCCCGAGCGAGCTGGGCGACGGCCTCGATGTCCGCCTCGGTCGCCGGCCGGGCCGCCTCCATCGGTGGTGACTAGGACGCAGCCCGGAGCTGGGCCACCCGGAGCAGGACCGTCTTGCGAGCTCGACCGGCCTGCTCGTAGGCGCGGACCGCCTCCAGCTCCTCGGGCGAGAGCCCGGGCAGACGTTGGACCACCTGGGAGGCGGAGAGGCTGTCGTAGCCGGGGATGGGCAAGTCGGCCGCGGACGGGGCAGTGGCTTCGGCCGCGGCCCGGCTCGCGGGCGGAGGCTGGATCGGCGAGTCGGTGGCGACAGACGTGTCGGGGGCGGGGTCGGGCAGCGTCTCCGGCTGGGGCACGGGCAGCCGCTCGTCGCCCAGGTCCCGAACGGGAACGGACCGGCCCTCGGGCCGGGCAGGGGCCTGCGTCGGCGAGCCGCTCGGGTCGGAGCCGCGGGGAGCGGTGAGTCGGTCGCTCACGGCGCGCACCTGTCGACGGCCCTGGGCCACGGCCATCTGTCCCACCATCCGCGCCACATGGGCCTGGGCTTCGACCCGCTGGCGACCCTGGGCGGCCAGCTTGGGGATCTCGTCCTTGGCCAGGAGGGCGAGCCCGAGCGGGGCATAGACAAAGGTGTCGAGCAGCCCGTTGACCAGTCGGTCCAGCGGGCGGTCGGGATCGGTGGCGGCGAAGACGTGCATCGCGCTCACACGCAGTCCCGGCAGAGCATGCGGGCGGCGTCGGCCAGCTGGCTGGGGTGCTTCAGGAGGAAGCAGCTCTCGCAGACGAACTCGCCCGGCCGCTTGGCCAGCACCTTGATGGACGCCTCGCCCCGTTCGTCCACCTCCGGCACCTCGTCCTCGTCCTCCTCCTCGTCGTCGACGGCGACGAGACGGTCCTTGAGGATGACGTCGAGGCCGGCCTCCACGTCGTCGGGGTCGATGACGTCGTCGTCCTCGTCCTCCTCCTCGTCCTCATCGGCGACGGGGGCCGCCTCGACCTCGACCTCGTCCGCCTCCTCCTCCTCCTCCTCCTCCTCGACGTCGAGGTCCTCGACGAGGTCGTCGCCGAGAGCCTCGTCGTCGAGAATGTCCTCGTCGTCCTCGAGTGCTTCGAGGTCGACTACATCAGGGTCGTCGGGCTCCTCGAGATCTTCGAACTCCTCGTCCTCTGCCATGGCGCAGCGTCCTTCATCCTGGCGTTCGGGGCCGGGAGTGTAGACGACCCGTTGCGTTACGCGGCACGGCGCGACGAGGTGAGACGAGGTGGGAAGACGAGGTGGGAAGGCGGGAGTCAGGGGACCGTTGGTGCCGTTCGTTAGCCCGACATTCGGCCAGGCGCGCTGGCAGCGTGGGTTATCAGAACGTTCTCTACTAGGTCCCCCGTCCTCCCTGCCTACCCTCCACCGCCCCTCCGGCACGCTCTGGCCGTGCCGGAGCCCACGACCAGGGGTGCGGGCGTCAGGGACTGGCAGTTACCTTCGCCTCTCGGGGCCGGGCTGTCAAGGCGATGAGGGCCGCTTGACATACCCTCTGACCAGCCTCTTTGCGCGTTCTCCCAGGTCACGACGGGTGAAGATTCCGCCTCAAGCAGATGTCGAGGCTTACGCCCGTGTAACTCGCTAGCCCGGTGGCGTGGGGCCCCCGCCGGCGGCCCTGGGAACCGTATCCGACGGCCGGACGCGGGCACGAGCCTCGGCCCGGCGCTCCCCCTCGAGGCGCTCGAGGCCGGCTGAGCCGTGGTCCACGAAGCGCATCAGCTCGGCCACCGTGTGGTGGCCCGCCTGCTGGGCGATCAGGCGGTGCATCTCCTGGCAGATGCGCCGGTAGCCGGGGTGGCCGGCGGGCTGGGTGCGCAACTCGAGGAGGTGGAGGGCGGAGCGGGCGTTGAGCTCGATGACGTACCTGAGCCGGAAGGCGAGGGCGACGGCGTAGCCGGCCTCGGCCGGGAACCGCTCGAGGAGGGCGTCGTGCAGGGACCGGGAGCGGGCCATGGCCTCGTCGAAGCGGTCGGCCAGGCCGGCTTCGGTCACCTCCTGGGGGACGACGTAGCCGTGGTCGGGGGTGAGCCGCTGCCACTGGATCGTCAGCATCCGGTGGCGCTGCAGGTCACGGAAGGCGCCGTAGTCGGACAGCACGTCGAACCGGTAGCTCACCCGTTCCAGGGCCCGACCCGGCTTGTGGCGGCGGTTGCGCCGCTCCCCCACCCAGGACCGGAGCAGGGCCGTCCGGTCGGCCTCGGCGAGGCGGCGGGCGAGGCCGAGGAGCTGGTCGTCGGGTAGCTGGCTGTGGGGGTAGAGGATGGCCGCCAGCAGCTTGTCCTCGGCATCAGGATCCCAGTCGACGAGGGTCACCGCCGGCCGAGCTTCAGGCTCGACCCCGGCCAGCAGGCGGCTGGCCACCTCCTCCGTCTCCCGGTGGGTGGCGGCCAGGTACGCCGTCCACTCGCCTCCCCGGTCGGGGCGATCGACCCGGGAGAGGAAGGAGGGGATGACCTTGCGCAGCTCGGTGAGGATCAGCTCGGCATAGGAGCGGGCCTCGGGCAGCGGGGAGGCCCGCATGCGCAGGACCAGCTGCTCGTAGGCCTGGCCGCTGCCGTAGATGCCGACGTTGGAGAGGGAGGCGGCCGGGAGCAGACCCCGGAGGGAGTCGAACGCCTTGGCCCGGATGGCCCGCCGGTACACCAGGTCGGAGTCGCCCGGTTCCTTGGGGTGAGCGTCCCGGAACCAGTCCTGCATGATCGGCACGAGCTCGGCGTAGGTACTGAAGAGGGCGTCGAGGTCGGCGACGTAGCGCGTGCCGAGGCTGGAGGACAGGACCTCGGGCGGGCGGTGGTAGCGGAAGCGTCCCCCCAGGCGGGAGTCGTAGGCCAGGTAGCGGGTGGACTGCTCGAGGTAGGACATAAGCCGGCCCCACTCCAGGACCTTGGTCAGCAGGTTCGACGCCTGCTCGCAGGCCAGGTGGACCCCTCCGAGCTGGGCTACCGAGTCGTCCCCGTATTCGACGAAGACCCGTTGGTAGAGCTCCTCGGCTCGGGCCAGGCCGACGGTGGCATCCACCGAGGCGTCCCCGGCGGTGTCCAGCTCCCCCACAAACTCGTCGAGGAACAGGCGGCGCAGGCTCTTGTGGCTGCGGGAGTAGCGGGCAAACAGTGCCCCCTTGACCACCTCGGGCAGGTTGACCAGGGCGAACACCGGTCCGTCGAGGTTGGTGACGTAGCGGCGGAGGACGTCGGCCTCCTCGTCGGTGAACTCCTCGGCCACGTACGGGTGCGCACTCACGCTGACGCCGTTCCTCCCTGCCCCTGCCGGCTCCTGCTCCCCGGCCGGGGTGTGCCGGCCGGGACTCGACATTACGGCCCCGGGGTGAAGGCGGCGCGGACCGTTTCGGGCACCTCCGGCCGGAGCCAGACGTCGACCGCGGTCATGGCCAGGGCGGCGGCGCCGTCGAGGGCGGCCCGCTCCCCTTCCTCCGAGGCGGCCCA
>JALZEC010000234.1 GCA_030862235.1 Actinomycetota bacterium
CGGCTGAGCAGGACTCCTCCGTGTTCGTGTGCCACTGCCGAGCAGTCACCGACGGTGTGATCAAGCAGTGCATCCAAGGCGGCGCCTGCTCGGTGAAGGACCTGGGCGAGCGGTGCGGCGCCGGCACGCGGTGTGGCGGGTGCCTCTCGGTCCTCAGTCAGCTGCTGGCCGACGCTAACGTCGCCCCCCTGCCCGAACTGACGACCTGCCCCGTCTGAAAGGGAGCCCATGCGAGGCGACCCGGAGATCCTCGATCTCCTCAACGAATGTCTTACGGCCGAGCTGACCGCGGTCAACCAGTACTTCGCCGACTACAAGATGTGCGAGAACTGGGGCTTCGGCCACCTGGCCGAGAAGTTCCGCGAAGACTCGATCGACGAGATGAGGGACGCGGAGATGCTCATCACACGCATCCTCTACTTCGAGGGCGTCCCCAACCTGCAGCGACTCGGGGCGGTCCGGGTGGGCGAAACCGTCCACGAGAAGCTCACCCTTGCCCTCGACGTCGAGAGGGAGGCGATCGAGCGCCTCAACCGGGGTGTCGCGACGTGCGTGGCCAAGGGCGACAACGGCACGCGCCAGCTGCTCGAGGGCATCCTCACTGGCGAGGAGGAGCACGCTGACTGGCTGGAGACCCAGCTCGAGCTCATCCGCACCCTCGGCGAGGCCCTCTACCTGGCGAACCAGGTCGACGGCGGCAGCGGCGGCGCCGGCTCGGGCGACTGATCCAGCCGTTCAGGCCAGGATCAGGCGCCGAAACCCCTCGGCATACCTGACTCCGGCCACTCGGCCCCCGTCCTCCGCCCGCTGGCGGAGTAGCGAGCCCAGCCACTCCCCCATCCCGCCCTCGTGGCCGAAGGCGGGCGCGCGGAGCTGGCTCTGGTGGCAGAGGAGGGCGCGGATCTTCGTGTCGAGCGTCGGCCCCACGTCGACCCAGACGTTCGGCTCGAGTGTCCCCGAGAGCAGGACCGACCGGACCTGGTGCGGGGGCCCGGCGTCCGGGAAGTAGTGGGGGCTGCCGGCGGCGGGCGAGACGGCGTCGAGCGTCGCCCACCCCGCCACCCGATGGTCGTGGTGGTTGAAGTACGTGTCGCCGAAGAAGACGGCGGTGGGGTCAGGGCAGACGACGACGTCGGGCGTCACCCGGCGCACGGCCAACACGATCCGGGCCCGCACACCAGAGGTGTTGTCCAGCTCCCCGTCGTTCACCCCGACCTGCTCGTGGCCGGCGAGGCCGAGCACGGCGGCTGCTGCCGCGACCTCGCCCGCCCGCTGCCGGGCCAGCTCGTCGGGGTCGACGGCCGGGTCGCTCGACCCCTTGTCCCCCCTGGTCAGGAGCAGGAGGTGCACCTCGGCGCCCGACGCCGCCCACCGGGCGAGGGTCCCTCCGCACGAGATCTCCAAGTCGTCGGGGTGGGCGTACACGGCCAGCACCCGCTGCGGTGCGTCGACGAGCAGCTCGGCCGGCATGGAGCCTCCGGTCAGGCGACGGCCCGGCGACCACTCACACGGGCGAGGCGACCAGCACCTTGGCCGCCCGCTCGACGTCGCCGTCGTCGACGTCGTGGTGGGTCATCAGCCGGACGGTAGCCGGGGCGATGGTGCCGGCGAGGACCCTTTGCGAGGCCAGGTGGCCCAGCAGAGCCTCGGCACGGGGATGCCGGAACGTCACCACGTTGGTGCGGATGCGTTCGGGGTCGCAGCCGGCGTCGGGCCAGCGCTCGGCCACCGCCTCGGCCAACACCTGGGCCCGCCGGTGGTCGTCGGCCAGCCGCTCCACCATCGTGCGCAGAGCGACCAGCCCGGCAGCGGCGATGATTCCCGCCTGGCGCATCTGCCCGCCGAGGCGGGCCCGTTCGACGCGCGCCGCCGCGATCACATCCGCCGGGCCCGCCAGCACCGACCCCACCGGCGCGCACAGCCCCTTCGACAAGCAGGACATCACCGTCGTGGCACACGCCGCGTAGGCCGCCGCCGGGACGCCAGTGGCCACCTCGGCGTTGAAGATCCGGGCCCCGTCCAGGTGGACGGGCAAGCCGGTCGTTGCGTTCCGGCCACGCAGGCCGGTACCTCGGGCGGCCTCGGCCACCGCCTCCAGGCGCTCCAGGGGCCAGGGTGCTCCGTCCGCCGGCATGTGCGTGTTCTCCACACAGACGAGGCTGGGAACTGGCTGGTGGTGGGCGACCGCCTCCACCGCCCAGGTCACCGCGGCTGGGTCGATCGTGCCGTCGGTATCGTCCACCAGGTGGAACTGCACCGCGGCGTTGCGGGCGGCGGCGCCCGCCTCGTACACCACCACGTGCTGACGGCGGCCGGCGATGACCAACGTGCCCGGGCCGGCGAGGACTCGGAGCGCGAGCTGGTTGGCCATCGTGCCGGAGGGCACGTACAACGCCGCCTCCTTGCCCACCCGCTCGGCATAGGCCGCTTCCAGGGCGTTGACCGTCGGGTCCTCCCCGTAGAGATCGTCCCCCACCTCGGCGTCGGCCATGGCCCGCCGCATCTCAGGGGTGGGACGGGTGACGGTGTCGGAGCGCAGATCGACCAACCCGCTGGACATGCGAGCGACCGTACCTCCCACGCCCTAGGGTGCCGTACGTGAACGGCCCCGGGTGGGGTTGGGGCCCCACCTCGGGGAGGAGGCGGGCTTAGGGACCCGCCGGGGAGGAAACATCTACGGCCCCGGGTGGGGTTGGGGCCCCACCTCGGGGAGGAGGCGGGCTTAGGGACCCGCCGGGGAGGAAACATCGTGCCGGACCTGAACGGGTTGGCCGACCTGGCTGAGGACGTCGCCCGGGCGGCGTCGGAGCTGCTGCGCTCGGGGATGTCCCGCCGGGGGGGCACCGTCACGACCAAGACCAGCGCCACCGACATGGTCACCGAGATGGACACCGAGGCCGAGGAGCTGATCGTGAGCCGGCTGGCCGAGGCTCGCCCCGACGACTCGATCCTGGCCGAGGAAGGGGGCGGCCGGACGGGCACGTCCCCCGTGCGGTGGGTCATCGACCCCCTCGACGGCACCACCAACTACCTGTACGGCGATCCCCGCTACGGCGTCTCCATTGCTGCCGAGATCGACGAGGAGACGGTCGCCGCTGTCGTGGCCGATCCCAGCCTGCACGAGGTGTTCCGGGCGGTGAAGGGAGGCGGCGCCTTCCTCAACGGCGAGCCCATCACCCATTCGGATCACGACGACCTGGCCACCGCCCTCATCGCCACCGGCTTCTCCTACCTCCCCGATGAGCGCGCTCGCCAAGCGAAGGTCCTCACCCACGTGCTCCCCAAGGTCCGCGACATCAGGCGCCACGGCTCCGCCGCCCTCGACCTGTGCTGGGCCGCCTGCGGGCGGGTCGACGGGTACTACGAGGTCACGCTCCAGCCCTGGGACATCGCCGCCGGCATCCTGGTCGCCTCGGAGGCCGGCTGCTTGGTCTGCGGCGTCGACGGTGGGCCGCCGTCCTCCGCCTCCGTGCTGGCCGCCGCGCCCCAGCTCGGCCCCGCTCTCCTGCGCCTGCTGGCCGACGCCGGCGCTCCCTAGCCGGAGCCGGCTGGCCGGAGGGCGCCCGTCCCCTCCCACCACAAGGTCACAACCCGGCGGGTGCTGGGCTCGCCCAGCCGGGCCAGAGCGCGCTCCACCTCCGGCTGGCGCTCGGGAGGAAGGCAGAGGCGGCGCGTCAGGTAGGCCATTCCCTGCGGGTCCCGCGAGCGCCGCCAGGCCGGCCGCTCGTCCCGCTCGACTTCGGGCGACAGGCCGGCTTCGGCGAGCACGGCCAGGGCGTCGTCGGCGGTGGGACCCTCGGGCCGATCGATCCCCCAGAACTCCTTCCAAAGGGGGTTTGTGGCGGCCACCGGGTGACGCTCGCTGATCTCCACCACCACTCGCCGGCGGGCGTGCTCGGTGAGGGCCAGGGCGAATGGGGCCAGGTCAGGCACGTTGTAGAACACGTGGTGGGACATCACGACCTCCGCGACGGGCGCATCCCCAGCGACGTCGGGCCACCGACCGTGGACCTCCCGGTGGGCGACACCCCGCTCGTCGGCGGCGGCGGCAAACGCCTCCAGCATGCGCGGGTCCTCGTCCACGCCCACGACCAGCCCCGCCGGCGGCGCCAAGGGGAGGCTGGCGCCACCGGCACCGACGCCGACGTCCAGCACGGTGCCTCCGTCGGGCAGGACCTCCAGCGCCCGCCGCCGTGACGGTGTATCCGGCGGCGGCTCCTCCGCATCCCGCTGGCGGAAGAGGCTGGGGTTGAGCTGCCACGGATCGGCCGGTGCCTGCCGGCGGATCTCCTCGGGGATCTCCCACGCCGCCAGCGCCTCCGCCCAGCGGCGCTCGGCGTCGCCCACCCCTAGCCCCGGATGACGATCGTGCCCGCCAGCCGGTCGTGGACCCCTCGCCGCAACGGGTCGAGGGCGAGGGCGGCCCGCACACCCAGGGCGAGGGCCCAGCCGACGACGTGGACCTGGAAGGCCAGGGCGGGCAGGACCCAGCGGAGGATCGCCCGGGTCCATCCCGGCGGCTGCTCGTCGCCGATGCCGACGATCCGAGTGCCCACTATGGCCTTGCCCGGCGTCCGCCCCCACAGCGCGGTGGGCACGAGCTCGTACACGGCCAGGAACACGAACGCGACCACCGCCAGCAGCCGAGTCAGCTCGGGCCCCAGGTCCTCGGCCGTCACCGTCCCCCGCAGCAGCATGCTGGGCGTGAGCAGCACCGTGCCCGCCAGGGCCACGTCGGCCACGAAGCCGACCACCCGTTGGCCCACCGAAGCCAGCCGATCCGGGCCGGGCGAGCCGCCCGTCGGACGCGACGGCAGTGCCGACTGTTCGGGATGTCCGCCCATGTCGCCCCCAGTATTTCCGTTCGAGAACTCCCGGGCGACCGGAAATCGGCCCTTTTGTGAGAACGCGCTCAAGTTTGGGCTGAAACCTGCCGATTGCGACCTCGCTTCAACAGGGGGAGAACATGAGAATGACGAAGCTTCTCGGGCTTCTGCTGGTTGGCCTGTCCCTGATCCTGATCGTGCTCCCGGCCGCCCTGCCGGCCACGGTCGTCCACGAAGGCGGGCTCAACTTCCAGGCTCGCAACGACGGCTGCGGGGCGGCCATCGTCGCCGCCCTCGAGCGTCAGGACGAGCCGTGTGGTTACGGGGCGCGCCAGCGGTTGCTCCTGACGACGGCCGGAGGGATCGTCCTGCTGGTCGCCGGCGTGGTCCTGGCCAGTGATCCCAACACCCAATACCGGAGCAGGGTCGAGGCCAGACGCTGACCCGCGGCCGCCCCCCGCTCGGCGAGCCGAAGGCGAGGCCCGAGCGCCGACAGGACGGCGAGCGAAGCGAGCCTTGTCCTGTCGGAACAGCGAAAACGGCCGCCCCGAAGGGGCGGCACGACGCGTCTACCCGGAAAAGATCCGGGCCACCCCGTGGTAGAGGTCGCGGTCGACCGTCTTGATCTCCTTGACGGCTTCGGTGAGCGACACCCGGACGATCTGCCCGGCGTGGAGGGCCACCATCTGGCCGAAGGCGCCGTCGTGGACGGCGTCGATGGCAGCCACGCCGAAGCGGGTGGCGAGGATGCGGTCGAAGGCGGTGGGCGTGCCGCCCCGCTGGATGTGGCCGAGGATCGTGACTCTCGTCTCGAACCCCGTCTTCTCCTGGATGGCTCGGGCCACCTCGTTGCCGATCCCGCCGAGGCGGACGTGACCGAACTGGTCGGTGCCCTGGTCCTCCTGCGTCACCATCGTCCCCTCCTTGGGGGACGCCCCCTCGGCCACGACCACGATGGACGCGTACCGGCCCCGTTCGTGCCGCCTCCGGAGCCGGTCGCACACCTCGTCGATGTCGAACTCCTCCTCGGGAACGAGGATGTCGGCCGCCCCCCCTGCGATTCCGGCGTGGGTGGCGATCCACCCTGCGTGGCGGCCCATCACCTCGACCACCATCACCCGGTCGTGTGACTCCGCCGTCGTGTGCAGCCGGTCGATGGCGTCGGAGGCGATCTGCACGGCAGTGTCGAACCCGAACGTGACCTCCGTGGCGTTCAGGTCGTTGTCGATCGTCTTGGGCACCCCGACGATGCTCACGCCCTCGCCGGAGAGCCTCTCGGCCACACCGAGGGTGTCCTCGCCCCCGATGGCGATCAGGGCGTCGGTCCGGGCCGCCCGGAGGTTCTCGATCACCTTCCCCGGCCCACCGTCCACTTTGTAGGGGTTGGTTCGGGACGTGCCCAGGATCGTTCCTCCCCGAGGCAGGATCCCCCGGCAGCGCTCGACGTCCAGCTCGACGGTCCGCCCCTCGAGCACGCCCTTCCATCCGTCGCAGAAGCCGAACAGCTCGTCGCGGTAGTGCCGCTCGCCCTTGCGCACCACCGCCCGGATCACGGCGTTGAGGCCGGGGCAGTCGCCCCCGCCGGTCAGGAGCGCGACTCTCATGCGACAACGCTAGCCAGACTGGCGTACCCCCCGGGTTTGGCGGCGACGACCCGCGGCGTGCGAGATCTGGACCGCAAAGGCCAGGCGCGGCCTCAGGCGTTGGCCGGAGAGGACAGCTCGTTCGCCCGAACGCCGGCGATGCGGGCCAGGGCGCTGAGCTGGCGTCGCTCCCGCGACCGGAAGGGACGGCCCTTGCGGCCGAGCACCACGGACACCGGTGTGCCCCCGAGAATGGCCCACGCGCAGTCGTCGGGGCCGCAGTCGCCCTTGGCCAGGGCGGAGGATGAGCGGGTGCCGGCCACGAAGGCAGCGACCCACGCGGTTGTGGGAGGGGTGCCGTGAACAGCAAGCAACGCCGCCTCGTCGACGTCGACCGCCGCCGCCCAGTCCGCTTCGAAGCTGCGGTGGGCCCACGTCACCAGCTCACGGAGGAGCACGGACGAGGTCCGGGCCTCGACGAGCACGGCCGCGGCGTCAAGCGCGTCGAGGCGGGCGTCGGGGAACTCGATCGCCGGGCGAACGTCCTCCACGTCCACTCCGTCCACCTCGCCGATCTCGCTCACCAGTAAGGGCAGCAGGGACTCGTCGGCCAGCTCGATGGTCAGCTCGTCGATGGCCCGACCGGCTCCACGCTCAAGGATGTCGATCCCGACCACGTCGCCACGAACCGCGCCGATGCGGCTCGCGACCTGTCCGAGCGCTCCCGGTCGGTCCGGAAGCCAGACTCGGACGATGAAGGTCTGCACCCGGCCAGCCTAAGGGGCTGACGTGAACGGTTGATTACACGGGGGCGACGAGGTGGTTTCCGCTGTCCGCAGCGGTGGGGGTCTCAGGCGGCGCGGCCGGCGGCGTCGTCCAGGAAGAGGACGAGCTCCTGCCAGTCGGCGAGCTGCTCCAGCTCCCAACGCCACCGGCTCAGCACCTTGTCGTCGTCGGTGACGCCTTGGTAGGCGAACGGCGCTCGGTACGGGAGGGCCGGCTGCTTGCCGAACAGGGCCAGGAAGGAGGGGTGGGACCCCCAGCCCCGGCTGACCCGCAGGGTCTCCGAATCGCACTTGCAGAAGTGCTGGAAGACGACGTATCCGGTGGCCAGGCCGTTGAGCCGCTCGACGTCGGCGCTCACGACCATCTCCAGCTGGAGGGGGCGCCCGCACTTCGAGCACGTGTACACGCCACTGTCGAGGGTGAAGGTCTCCTGCCCTCTGTCGCGCTTGCCCCTTGCCGCCATCGCTCTCACTCCCCTGGAAGCTCCTTGGCTCCCTTGGGATGTCGGCGCGTTTGCAATGTTGGTTGAGCGGTCTTGAGGGGATCTTGGGGATGGGGCGCCACCCCGTGACGGTTACAGCTTGGTCAGCACCCGGCGCAGGTTGCGTGTCGCCTGGGCGATCCGCTTCTCGTTCTCGATCAGGGCGAAGCGGACGAACCCGTCGCCGGTGGGGCCGAACCCCACCCCGGGCGCCACCGCCACCTTCCCCTCCCGCACAAGGAATGAGGCGAACTCCAGCGAGCCCATGCCCCGGTACGGCTCGGGGATGGGCGCCCAGACGAACATGGTCGCCTTCGGCCGGTCCACGTGCCACCCGATCCGGGCGAGGCCGTCGCACAGCGCGTCCCGCCGGCTCCAGTAGATCTCGTTGACCTGCTTCGGGTAGTCCGAGGCCTCGTTCATCGCCACGATCGCCGCGATCTGGATGGGCTGAAAGGTGCCGTAGTCCAGGTAGGACTTGATCTTGGCCAGCGCCTGCACGATCTCCTGGTTGCCCACCAGGAACCCCACCCGCCAGCCGGGCATGGAGAACGACTTGGTCAGGGTGTAGAGCTCTACGGCCACGTCCTTGGCCCCCGGCACCTGCAGGATCGAGGGGGGCCGGAAGCCGTCGAACGCGGTGTCGGAGTAGGCGAAGTCGTGGACGAGGATCACCCCCCGCTGGCGGGCGAACTCCACGATCTTCTGGAGCCAGGCCAGATCCACGCACGTCGTGGTCGGGTTGTGCGGGAAGGACAGGACGATCACCCGGGGATGAGGCCAGGCGTTCTCCCACGCCTCGGTCAGGGAGGCGAAGAAGTCGCCTTCGCCCAGCGGCACCTGGCGGACGTCGGCCCCGGCGAACAGCGGGGCGTACAGGTGGATGGGGTAGGACGGGGTCGGCACCAGGGCGGTGTCGCCCGGCCCGAGGAGGACCCACATGAGGTGGGAGAGCCCCTCCTTGGCGCCGATGGTGTTGATGACCTCGGTCTCCGGGTCGAGCTCCACCCCCCACTGGCGCTCGTAGAGAGACGCCATGGCCAGCCGCAACTTGGGGATGCCCCGGCTGGACGAGTACCGGTGGTTGCGGGGGTTGCGGGCTGCCTCCGCCAGCTTGTCGACGGCGATGTCGGGCGACGGGATGTCGGGGTTGCCGAACCCGAGGTCGATCACGTCCTCGCCCGCCCGCCGGGCCGCCATCTTCAGCGAGTCGATGATCGTGAAGACGTAGGGCGGCAGGGCGTTGATCCGGCGGAACTCCATGTTC
>JALZEC010000251.1 GCA_030862235.1 Actinomycetota bacterium
CTCCTTGATCGCCTCGTGCAGCTCGTGCCGGGTGTAGTCCCGGTAGCGGCGATGGCGTTCGCAGACCTCGATCAGGAGGCTGGTGAGACGGTTGACGTCCGCGGCCAGGGTCTCCCGCATCACCAGGCGCTTGGCCTCGTAGGCGACCTCGGCGAAGTTGGGATCTTCCCCGGTGAAGCGGGCGTACAGCTCGGTGAGGGGTTCCACGCTTGCCGGATCGACGAACAGGCCGGCGACTCGGTTGAGGAAGTCGTAGCCGGTCGTGCCGGCAACGGGCCAGGTGTCGGGCAGCCGTTCCTCGGCCTCGAGGATCTTCTCGGCCACCATATAGGCGTCGGGTCCGACCGCCTCCCGCAGCCGGCGGAAGTAGGCGGTCGGGTCGAGCAGGCCGTCGGGATGGTCTATCCGCAGCCCGCTGACGTCCCCGTCCTTCACGAGCCGGAGGATGAGGTCGTGCGTCTCGGCGAAGACCTCGGGGTCTCCCATGTTGAGGGCGATGAGCTCCGGGATGTCGAAGAAGCGGCGGTAGTCGAGCTCCCGTCCTGCGATGCGCCAGTAGGCGAGCCGGTAGTTCTGTCGCTGGAGAAGGATGTCGAGGGCGTCCGGGTCCTGGTTGACGGCCTGGACCTGGTCGTCGACCGCGGCGGCCAGAGCCGGTTCCTCCTGTAGGAGGCGTTCGAGGCGGGCGCGAAGGACCTCCTTGTCGCGGTGGCGTTCCTCCACGCTGGCCCGATCCGTCGCCGTGGCCGGTGGGAGGCGACCGAGGGCGACGGCGATGCTGGCCAGCTCGTCGGCGTCGGGGGCGTGGGCGGCGGCCGCCATCAGGAGGTCGTCGAGGGTGCGGGGCGAGACCGGGGCTTCGTGCTCGTGGTACCCGATGGTGAACGAGCCGCCCTCTCGGTGGAGCTGCAGCTCGCCGGCCTCCAGAACCCGCCCGTAGTGGTCGCCCAGGACGGGGAGGAGAACCCGCTGGCGGACCCGTTCCTCCGGGCCGTCCCAATCGATGTCGAAGAAGGAGGCCCACCGGCTGGACTGCCCGTTCTCCAGGACGTCCCACCACCACGCGTTGTGGCGGCCGGCAACCGCCATGTGGTTGGGGACGATGTCGACGATGTGGGAGAGACCGGCCTCGGTGAGGGCGCTCACCATGCGGCGGTAGGCGTCCTCGCCGCCCAGCTCCTCGTTGAGCCGGCGGTGGTCCACCACATCATAGCCGTGGGTGCTGCCGGGAGCGGCCTGGAGATAGGGAGAGCAGTAGACGTGGCTCACGCCGAGACGGGCGAGGTACGGGGCGATGGCGGCGACGGCGTCGAAACCGAAGCCGGCGTGGAGCTGGAGGCGATAGGTGGCGCGGGGCGGCATGGGCATGGTGAGGCAGGGCCTACCCGGCGCGGGCTCCGCTCTCACGCGATCATCTTGCTGTGAACCTCCCCGTGATGCCCCCCGTCGCCCCCATGCTGGCCAAACTGAGCCGTGAGCTGCCCCGAGGCACCGGGGCCGCCGGGGCCGGGAGCGAAATGATCTACGAGCCCAAGTGGGACGGATTCCGCTGCATCGTCTTCCGGGACGGGGCCGAGGTCGAGCTGGGGAGCCGCAACGAGAGGCCCTTGACCCGGTACTTCCCCGAGCTGCTTGACCCGTTGCGGGCCCAGCTGCCCGAGAAGTGCGTGGTCGACGGGGAGATCGTGATCGCTGCGTCCTCCGGGCTCGACTTCGAGGCCCTGCTCCAGCGGATCCACCCGGCGGAGTCGAGGATCCGGCTGCTCGCCCGGCAGACGCCGGCCTCGTTCGTCGGGTTCGACCTGCTGGCGCTCGGTTCAGAGGATCTGCGGGGCCGCCCCTTCGCCGAACGGCGATCCCTGTTGGAGTCGGCCTTGTCGGGGGTGAAGCCGCCGGTCCATCTCACCCCGGCCACCCGTGATCCGAACGTGGCGGCGGAGTGGTTCGACCGGTTCGAGGGGGCCGGACTGGACGGAGTGGTGGTCAAGCCCGTCGACCTGCCCTACCGGGAGAACGAGCGGGTGATGCTCAAGGTCAAGCACGCCCGAACGGCCGATTGCGTGGTCGCCGGCTTCCGGTGGCACAAGAGTGGCGGGGTGGTGGGGTCGCTGCTGCTCGGCCTCTACGACGACGGGGGCGTGCTCCACCACGTGGGCGTGGCGTCGGCCTTTTCCGTGGCCCGCCGGAAGGAGCTGGTTGAGGAACTCGCCCCCTACCGGGAGAACGCCCTCGACGGGCACCCCTGGGCGGACTGGGCGTCTGCCGCCGCCCAGGAGGCGGCGGAGGCGACCGGCCGGCGGTTGCCAGGCGGACAGAGCCGGTGGAACGCCGGGCGGGACATGTCCTGGGAGCCGCTGCGGCCGGAACTGGTGGCCGAGGTGGCCTACGACCACCTGCAGGGCGACCGGTTCCGTCACGCCACGACCTTTGTCAGGTGGCGGCCCGACCGCGATCCCCGTTCGTGCACCTACTCCCAGCTGGACTCGGCGGTGCCGGAAGAGCTGACGGCGGTGTTCGGGGCCCGATAGGGAATCGCCCGGTCAGGCGGCGCAGCAGGTGTCGTCAAGAGCGTCGGCGCGCCAGGTGCGGACGGCTTCCAAGCCGGCTACGGCGGCGATCCCGAGGCCGGCTGCCGGATCGGCCCACCACCAGCCAAGGGCGGCGTTGAGGAGGAGGCCGACCAGGAGGACGCCCGAGAGGAGGGCGCAGAGGCTCGTCTGATCCGCTTCGGAGGCGACGGCTTGGGACCCGAGGACGGGAGCCAGGCGGCGCTTGGCCCGGGCCAGCAAGGGCATGGACACGAGCGACAGGGCGGCCAGGACGATGCCGACCGGGCTGGCATCAGGCTGGTGGCCGGCGAGGAGGTGCTGGACGCTCTCGGCACCCACGTAGACGGCCAGGGCGGCGAAAGAGAGGGCAATGAGCCGCGTCGCGCGGCGGTCGAAGTCGGCCATACAGCCGTGGTCCTGCTCCTTGCCGAGGCGCCAGGCGAGGATCACGGCGGCAGACACCTCGATACCGGAGTCGAGGCCGAACCCAACGAGGCTGACCGAGCCGGCGGCGACGCCGGCAACCACAGCGATCAGGCCCTCGGCGACGTTCCACCCGATCGTGAGCCGGTTCAGCAGGCGGGATCGGGCCACCGCCGCTCGACGAGTCGGCCACCGGCCGTCGGGGCCCTCCGGCAAGGTCACGTCGGTGACCATGGCCGAAAGGTACCGCCAAACCACCACCTACCTCCGCAGCCTCGTTCCAACCGGGACGAAAGTTCGGTGAACCGAACGCCGGGGCATACCTGCACCGAAGCCCAAAGCAACTTGGGTCCGCCGGTGGCGGAGAACTCATGAACCTCCTTGCCCGCACACACGCTCTTCCCCCGGCACCCGGTGCGGCTCGGCGGAAGCTCGAATCGCTCCTCGCTGAGGCGGACTGGCCGGGAGACGTCGAGGGGGTGCTGCTGGCCGTCCACGAGGCGTTGATCAACTCCCACCGCCACGCCGGTGGGGCGGTGTCGGCTCAGGTCTCCCTCCAGGGCGAGGATCTCGTGGTGGAGGTACGCGACCGGGGACCGGGATTCGACGTGTCCCCCCACACGGGGTCGCGGCCGGACGCGCTGGCCGAGCAGGGCAGGGGTCTCTGGCTGATCTCCCAGATCGCCGACAGCTGGGACGTCCGCCGGGACCGGGGCGTCACCTGTTTCAGTCTCCGTTTCAGCGCATAGCCCCCTGAGCAGGAATTTCCTCCAACCGCAGGGAACTTCAGATCCGAAGATCCTCTGGTACCGTTGCTCCTTGGGGGAGCTTTTGGGCAAGCAGCGCAGGAGCAGCGAGGAGGAGGACCTCCTTCAGCTCTACCTCAACGACATCGGCAAGCATCCTCTGCTGAGCCGGGCGGACGAGGTCCGTTTGGGAGGGCTGGTCCACGAAGGTCGTCTCGCGGCCGAGCAGCTGGCGCGCTCGGGAGACCAGATCGACTCCGCCCAACGCCGCGCCCTCCTCGACAAGGTGCAGGCTGGGGAGCTGGCCGCCCAGGAGTTCGTCCGCTCGAACCTCCGCCTCGTCGTGTCGATCGCCAAGAAGTTCCAGGCCTCGGGCCTGCCCCTGCTCGACCTCGTGCAAGAGGGGAACTTCGGCCTCATGCACGCCGTCGAGCGATTCGACCCCCGGCGCGGCTTCAAGTTCTCCACCTACGCCACGTGGTGGATCCGCCAGACCATCGCCCGGGGCATCGCCAACACCGGGCGGAGCATCCGGCTCCCGGTCCACGCCGGCGACCAGCTGCTGGCCATCCGTATGGCCACGGCCGCCTTCGAGGTCCGCCACGGCCGGCCACCGACGTCTGAGGAGTTGTCGGCCGCCGTCTCGCTTCCGGCGAAGAAGGTCGACGAGCTGGTTCCCTACCTCAGCGAGCCCCTGTCCCTGTCGGAACGTCACAACGACGGAGAAGTCGAGCTGGGCGAGCTGGTGGAGGACGAAGGCACGCCTGCCCCGGACGAGGCGACGTTCGCCGGCATGCTCCCGGCCCAGGTCGCGCAGCTGCTCGAGGTGCTGGAGCCCAGGGAGCGCAACATCCTCTGCCTGCGGTACGGCCTCGATCGCGGCAAACCCAGGACGCTGGAAGAGGTGGGCGAGCTGTTCGGCCTCACCCGCGAGGGTGTGCGTCAGGCGGAGATGAAGGCCATCGCCAAGCTGCGCCGCCGGTCGGCGCGGGCCGGCCGCGACCTCCTCTCGGCCTAGGAGGCTGGTGTGAAAGCCCTCGTTTGCGGCCGACCGGTCCAGTTGGAGGTTCGGCCTGGAATGCAAAAGAGCTGCTCAGGGTAGGTCGGCCGCCTCGGCGCGCAAGCGCCGAACGCGAATCACACCAGCCTCCTAGCGGCTACGGACGAGCACCCGGGCCGGGATCAGCGGCTCGGGCAGGATCTATGCCTCGTGCTTCTCCTGCTCCTGGTGCTGTTCTCCGTCCCTCTTGATGAACGAGAACTTGCCGTCCGGCTCCAGCACGGCCAAGCGGATGTCGCGCAAGTCGGCAAGCCCCTGGTCGCGGGCCTCTTCCCTGAGCTCTTCCAGCGTCACCCGCTCGAGCTTCATCGCTTCCATGAGCGGCTCGCCGTCTCGAATCACCACCACCGGTAGCCCTTCCAGCACCGACCGCGCCCCC
>JALZEC010000266.1 GCA_030862235.1 Actinomycetota bacterium
GACCTGACCGAGCCCGCAGCGCTGGCAGACCGCGAGATCGACGATGCCGACCCGGCGACTCTCAGCCGGGCCTCTGCATGCGGCACACGCGTCGGGCGGAGACATCCCGTCAGTGTCCCGGCCGCGCCGTCCGGGGGCAAGCACTCCTCACGTATTCGGAGGTTGTTCGAGCGCTTAGCATCCGCCGCCGTGACACGCGTCCTGCTCGACTGCCGCTGGCTGTCGCGAGGGGGGGCAGGAACCCTGACCGCCTTCCTGCTCAAGGGGCTGGCACAGGAACCCCCTGCCGAGGAGTGGGTGCTCTGGGGGGACCGTGAGATCGAGCCCCTCGCCTGGTCGGGTGCCGAGGTGGCGGTGACGTCCACCCACCCGATTGCAATGTGGGGCCAGCGAGGATGGCTCCAGCTGCCCGCCTGCGACCTGGCCGTCTTCATGCATCAGGTCCGTCCGCTCCGGCCGGTCCCTTCGGTGACGGTGGTGCTGGACACCATCGCCCTGCGGAACGCCCGCTCGAGGCTGGAGCGGCAGGTAAAGGGTTGGTTCCTGCGGCGGGTGGCGGCCATGGCGAGGGAGATCGTGACCATCTCCGAGCACTCCAAGATGAGCATCGTCCGCGACCTCGGCGTGCCGGCCGATCGGGTGACCGTCCTGTCGATCCCGATCGACGAGGAGTTCGCCGAGCAGGTCGAGCGACGCCGCCGTACCGTCCCTCCAGCCGACGTTGCCCTGTTTGTCGGCGCCTTCACCCGCAACAAGAACCTTCCGATGCTGGTCAGGGTGTTTGAGCGGACGAGATTCTTCGCCGAGGGCGGGCAGCTGGTCGTGGTCGGGGGCTCCGTCCCCCAGGTACGAGCGCTGACCAGCCAGGTGCCCTCGACCGCCGCGCACGCCGTGCACGTACGGGGTCGTTGCTCTCAGGACGAGCTGTACGACCTCTTCGCTAGCTCCCTCTTTCTCGTCCAGCCGTCCCTCGAAGAGGGATTCGGCTTGCCCGTGCGGGAGGCTCTGTCCTGCGGATTGCCGGTCTGCGTCAGCGACGGAGGGGCCCTGCCCGAGATCACCCGCGGCCTCGCCGAGCCGTTCCCAGCCGCTTCGGAGGAGGCCATGGCCGCCGCCATCGACGCCTCTGCCGACCGGGCCCGCCGGGTACGGGCGGAGCAGGGGTTTCGTCCCCGGAGCTCCGCCGAGCTGGGAGCGCCGTCGGCGGTCACCTTCGCCAAGGAGCTCCGGCGGATCGTGAACCGGAACCTGACCTAGGGGAGCCCGGGGCGCTGGGCGCCCGGAAGGAGGAGGAGGTCCGTCTGGGATCGCCGATACCGCTGGCGAAGCGTTCCCAGCTCGCTCGAGCCGAGGGTGGCCTGGGCAGGGAGGCCCTCGGCGAGAAGCCTGATGTCAACGACGGTCGAGAAGTGCGCCCGGATCAGCGCCTCCAGGCCTCCAAGTGAGTCGCCCAGCGCCTCTGGCCAGTACTCGAGGAACACGGGCACGCGCGCCGCGAGGGCCGTCCTCGCCCCGGCGAGAACCGATGCTTCGTGGCCCTGGGCGTCGATCCAGATCAGGCCCAGCTCCTCCAGGGTGACCTCTCCGGATGTGATCAACGAGTCGAGCGTGAGACAGCGGATCTCCTCGCCTCGTTGGCCGTCCGCACTCGCATCGTTTGCCGCCGATGTGGTCACCCTGTAGTCGCCTGAGTTGGCGGCGGTCATCTGCTGGAGCAGGGCCGTGCCGTCGTAGTCGGACAGGGCCAGCCGATACGCTCGTGCCCGCTCGTCGAGATCGTTCAAGATGAGGTTCATCCGCAGGAGGCGAAAATTTGCCGCCTGCGGCTCGAAGCAGATGGCCCGGGCGAACCCGAACTTGAGCAGGGCGTCGACGGTGGACGCGCCGATGTTGGCTCCCACATCAACGAACGTGCGGCCGTTGGGGCAGAAGCCCGTGCTCTCGAGATAGCTCACGGCCGTGGACATGTAGATCCGCTCGTAGCCGCCAGTGATGTACACGGTCCGGCCGATCTCCTGGTCGTCGGTCGGTACGAGGAGCTGGCCCCGGCCGAAGGACGTCGAGACCAGCGGCGAGGTGCGGGCCAGGCGTGCGAACGCGAAGGCACGGGTTCCCGTCCGCCTCGCGCCGCGGTAGTTGACCAGAACCTTGCCGAGCTCTCTGGCCCGGCGGTCCCAGCGGCGGGGAAGGTGTGCCGCCAGCCTCCGCCCGACCTCGACGAGCTTCCGCCGCACTTTCGCCTCGATCGAACACCTCCTGTCGTGTCGCCGGTCGGCTGTGGCGACCCGTGCCGAGAGTGCTCGCCCGGTCCTTCGTGGACCCGCTAATGTACCGCAGACCTCGGCGGGGACTCGTTTGGCGGGGCGGCGAGAGGGAGGCTGGTGGACGTTCTGAGGGGCGGGATTTCGGCGGAGGTGACTCCGGCGGTGAGTGTGTCTCTTCCCTCCGGAGTGCTCGTCAGCACCCCGATCGACGTGCCCGAGCTGGTGGGGTGGCGCGGCAAGCGCCTGCTCGACGTCACGCTGTCGCTCGTCCTTCTCGTCCTGTTCCTTCCTGTTCTCCTGGTCGCCGCCATCCTGGTCAAGGCGAGCTCTTCCGGGCCCATTCTGTTCCGGCAACAGCGGATCGGTCTCGGTGGGCGGCCGTTCCTGATCCTGAAGCTTCGCACCATGCATACGGAGGCGGAGCACAGGCTCCGCCGGGATCCGGACCTCTTGGCCATGTACCTCAACGCCGACTTCAAGATCCCGAAGGACCTTGACCCGCGGGTCACGAGAGTCGGTCGGTTCCTGCGCACTACGAGCATCGACGAACTCCCCCAGCTCTTCAATGTACTTGTCGGTCACATGAGTCTGGTGGGTCCCCGTCCGGTCACCGAGCCCGAAGTGGCCCTCTACGAGGAGCACGCTCGCGCGTATCTCGCACACCGGCCCGGCATCACCGGCCTGTGGCAGGTGAGCGGTCGCAACGAGATCATGTTCCCGCGGCGTGCCGCCTTGGACGGCGAATACGCCGCTCGCTGCAGCCCCGGGCTGGACCTGCGGGTGCTGCTGCGCACTCCCGCCACCGTGATCAGCCGCAGGGGCGCGAACTAGGCCGGTTCATGTGACCGCAGCGGCCGCGAGAACCGCCGGACGCCCTGGCGGCCCCCGGATCGCCCTCTGCCACGAGTGGCTCGTCCACCGCTACGGGAGCGAAAAGACGTTCGAGGCCATGGCCGCTGCCTTTCCGGAAGCTGACCTGTATGCCCTGACTTGTGACCGCTCGGTGCCGTTCTCGTTCGGTTCGAGGGACGTGCGCACAACCTTCCTGGACCGGCTCGAGGTCCTCCGCACCCGGCGGGACCTCCAGCTGCCGCTCATGCCCCTAGCCTGGCGCTACGCCTCGAGCGAGCGTTACGAGCTGGTTGTGACGTCGAGCCACGCCTGCGCCAAGGGGTTCTTTCCCGCTCGTGCTGCCGTCCACCTCTGTTACTGCTACACGCCCATGCGCTACCTCTGGCTGTCCTCGGTGGACGCCCGACGGCGGACCAATCCTGGTGTACGCGCCGTCGAATGGTGCCTCAAGCGATGGGACGAGTCGTCCATCCGCTGGGTCGACGAGTTCGCCGCCATCTCAGCTGCCGTGCAGGAGCGGATTCAGAACATCTACCGGCGGCCGGCAAGGGTTATCCACCCCCCAGTCGACACCGACTTCTTCACGCCCGGGCCCGAGCAGAAAGACGACTTCGCCCTCGTGGTCTCCCGCATGGTCCCCTACAAGCGCATCGATCTGGCGATCCGTGCCTGCAAGGCGCTGAATTACCGGCTCGTCGTTGCCGGATCCGGCCCCGAGGAGCCGGCGCTGCGCCGCCTGGCGTCCGAGCTCGCCGCGCCGGTCTCGTTCGCCATCGCGCCGGACGACCAAGCGCTCCGCGATCTCTACCGAGGAGCCCGCGTTCTGATGTTCCCGGCCGAGGAGGACTTCGGCATTGTCACCATCGAGGCGCAGGCCTGTGGCACGCCGGTGGTGGCGTTGGGCCGCGGCGGGAGCCTCGACACCGTCATCCCCGGTTCGACAGGCGTCCTCGTTGCCGAGCAGACCGTGGAGTCCTTCACCGCTGCCCTCCAGACCGTGCTGCAATCGTTCATCGACGCCACGGCCTGCCGCCGGCAGGCCGAACGCTTCTCGGCCGCGCGATTCCGTCGGGAGTTCGTGGCCTGGGTGGAGCAGGCCGCCGAGGATCGCGGCCTCGTCGCCCCTGTGCCGGTCCGGCAGCAATCCCCTGGAGGACTCTGATCGCCCATCGGCGCCCGGGCAGCAGCCTCCCCCTGGCCCAACGACTGCGAGCGCGTCTTCGTGTTCCCTCGACCAAGCTCCGACGCGTACTGGTCGACACCAGGGTCCGCGACCGGCTCATCTACGACAACCTGGCTCCACTCCTCTCCCGATGGGGTGAAAAGGGTCGAGGACTCACCGCGTTCGAGCTGAAGGTGTTCTCCCAGAACGGCGAGGACGGAGTGCTGGCCGAGATCTTCTCCAGGATCGGCACGACCAACCGCTTCTTCGTCGAGTTCGGCATCGGGCGTGGCGGGGAGGGGAACACCATTTTCCTTGCTGACGTCGTCGGGTGGGCAGGGGTGTACCTCGAGGCGGTGGCCGAGGATTATGCGGTCCTCGAGCGGAAGTACCGCCACAACGAGAGGGTGACCACCCGGCACGCGCTTGTGACGCCCGAAACGATCGAACCGCTCCTTTCGGACGCCGGGGTTCCACGTGAGTTTGACCTCTTGTCCATCGACATCGACGGGAACGACTACTGGGTCTGGGAGGCGATCACCTCGTTCACCCCGCGAGTCGTGCTCATCGAGTACAACAGCCTGCTCGATCCCCGGTCCAAGCTCGTCCAGCCGTACGAGATCGAGTCCCGATGGGATTGCTCGGAGTTCTACGGGTCCTCGCTCGGAGCGCTTCGATCCCTTGCTGCAGTAAAGGGCTACTTCCTCGTTCACACGGAGCTGACAGGGACCAATGCGTTCTTCGTCTCCGACAGCTACCGCACCCAGTTTGAGGACGTTGAGCCGGTCGCGGACCGGTCGCTCAACTACTCACTGCAAGCTGAGGGGCCCGACCAGCGGCCGTCGGAAGGGCCGTACCTGCGCCTCGGCGAGGACGGCGACTGAGGGGCCGGTGTTGCCGGGGTGCCCGTGGGCGGGGCTAGGCGGGCACCACTAGCGTCTCCGCTGGTTCGGCGCGTGCTCCTCGGCGGAAGCGAATCCACATGAGACCGGCGCATCCGACTTCCACGACGGCCATGGCGAGGATCGCAATCCCCGGACCGGATCGCGCCCCGAGGAGTGCGGCGGTCACGATCAAGGGAGCGGCGACGAGGCGGGCACAGAGCGCAACCCGTGGGGCGCGGGCTGCTCGAAGACCGGCTGAGACGACGGTCGTCAGTGAGACGGCGAGGGCGAACAACCCGGCGGCCAGCAGGAGGGGGCGAGCCCCGGCCCAGCTCGGCCCGAGGACCCGGCGACCGAGAGAGGCCGGAACCAAGTGCCAGGCCAGGGTTACGAGGAGGGTGAAGCCCGCGGTGCCAAGGCCGACGAGCGCTACCAGCCGGCGTAAACGCCCGGTCGACAGGACCCGCGACCCCTCGGCGGTGACGACGATCCCGGCGACCAGGATGAGCGGATGGCTCACGGCGATGGCGACCTGGGCGGCTCGGAGGCGGCCGAGGGCGGGCACGCCCGAGACCCAGGCGATAGAAGCGATCGCAACCAGGTAGCCGGCCATCGCGACGACGTTCTCGCCCAACATCGGCGTTCCCAGATGGCTGGTGTCTTTCCACCAGCGGAGGGCGCGATCGGGACGTGGCCAGATGCGGGCCTGCGGGACTCCTGCCAGCGCGGCCACCGCCGTAGCCCCCGCCCAGGCGAGCACGGACGACGACGCGGTGGCCCCAAAGAGCTGGTCCGTCACGAACAGCGCCGGGACGAGCGCCACGAGGGCGATCACCCCGTTGACAACCGCTTTCGTCGGCGCGCCTTGGGTGATGAACAGGAGGCGCCAGGCGTCCTGCAGGAGGAAGATCGCGGAGCAGGCGGCGAGGGCGAGCAGCGCCCTTCCGGGACTGCCCCGAACGACCCCCCATGCTGCGACGCCAACCAGGCCCACGAGCAGGCCGAGGGCAACGGCCCCGCCGCTGGCTGAACGTCCCGCCTCCCGTTGAGCCTCCGCGGTCTCCCCGCTGTAACTGATGAGAAGGGGGTCGGTGTTGAGCGGGCGGGTCAGGGCGAGCAGCAGCTGATAGACGGAGAAGGCCAGAGCGAAGGCACCAATCTCGCCCAGGGGCGCCGTCCGAGTGACGACAACGAGGACGACGAGGTTGGTGAGGCTCGACACGACCTGATCGGCCAGGCTCCAAATCGAACGGCGCCGCACGGGGCCGGGAGCGGTACTGACTGCGCTGCGAGAAAGGTCGGTCAGGGCGGGTTTCGGCTGCTCGGCCTGGGTCAACCCGGGTCCCTCGTCGCCGCGACCGGTTCGCTCGCAGCGCGATGCGAGAGTCCAACCGCGAGCACCAGGCCCATGACCCAGCTGACCTGCACGACGTAGGGAAACGTCTCGAACAGCGAGTCTGCAAGGAAGGCGACCGTCACCGGCGCTAACACCGGGTGCCAGCATCGCCGGAGGACGAGCCACGCCGCCCAGCCAATGAGGGCCAGTCCCACCAAGCCCCCTTCGTACAGGATTTGGAACACCAGGTTGTGGGCGGAGTAGGTGACCCCTCCGACCCGGTGGGGGTCAGCCAGATCCACGACTGCGGAGCTGTACGCCTCGAACGATCCGAACCCCTTTCCGACGAGGGGTTGACTCACGAAGCCCTCCCAGGCGGGCCGCCAGAGGTCGCTGCGTCCGGAGGAGCGGGCCAGGCCGATCTGGGTCAGGCGGTCCTGGAGCGGTCCGGCCACGAGCAGCGGAGAGAGGGCGGCGCCCAGCAGGAGGAGGGCGGCCATACGGGACTGGCGAGCCCGGCCACTGCGCCACAGGACGCAGACGGTCAAGGCGGCGAGCCCGGTGACGAGCGCCAGGAAGGCGGCTCGCGAGAACGTGAGCAGGATGCACCCCAGGCAGATCACGAGCGATGCCATCACGGCAGGGTGCGGGCGCTGGCTGGCGAGGGCCCATGTCGATCCGCGTAACACGACGACGAACACGACGAAGGCCCCGAACGTGTTGTGCCCCCCGAGCTCGGGCACCGTGAGCCGGTGGAGGATATCGATCGGCCCCTGCACCAGCTCGGCGAGGAGGATCGCTCCTTTCAGGCCGAGGGCGACCACGGCGATGTCCAGGAGCCGGTCGCTCGAGCGGAAGACGGCGAGGGCGGCCATCATCCCGATCGGGACATAGAGGAGACGAAGCAGGTTTCCGACGGAGTGGGGCTGGGCGGGGCCGAAGCCGATCCAGAACAGGACCAGCCAGAGGAAGGCCGCCGTAGCCGTCATCAGGCTCTTGCCCGCCGTGGTTAGCTCGGGATCCCGGCCCGAGCTCCATCGGACGACGCCTGCGGTTGCCGCCATAGGCCAGGTGAGGGTGCTCATGTAGACCTGCAGGGTGCCGGACTCGGCGATGACGGGGTTGAAGAGCAAGGTCTGGACGATCACCCCGGCCATGGCCCATTCCAGCAACCCAAACGGCGTCTTCTGATGCTCGGCCGGCAGGGGGGCCAGCGGAGGGGGGGGAGCGAGCGTGACCAGGCGGCCCTCGGAAGACACCGACCCGAGACGGGGGGCGGCGAACCCGCTCGCCGATGCCCCGCCCGGCCGGTTCGGCCGGCTCGGCTGCGGGCCGGAGCTCGCCCGACCGTTACCCGGGGGCCCCCCGGTCACTTTCGCCCCTCGATGAGGTAGTACGGCGCCAGGTTCACCCACCCGCTCTCGCGTGCCCACTCCTCATAAAAGAGGTATGCGGACGCGAGCAGGCGAGAGAAGCGGAAGTACGGCATGGCCAGCCAGAGCGGCGTGATCTCTGCCTGGCACCAGGACCGCATCATCCGCTCCAGGGACCGAAAGTAACACCGGTCGTACCGAGCCCGGAAGACGGTGTCCGGATCCCGCTGGTACAGCCGCCGCTGGATCTGCCGGGCCAGGGGCGGGGGCGTGATGCGGCTGATGAGCGCGTAGACGGAGAACCGGCCAGAGAGCTGGACGAGGAGCTTCCCGTGGGGCCGCAGGTAGAGGAACATGTTGGCCAAGGCCCGTTCGAGGTCGGACACGTGCTCGAGGGCCTGGAAGCTGACGATCAGGTCGAAGCGCTCCTCGAGAGACCGGTCCGTCCCGGTGATGTCGCCCGCCACGATCTCGTCGTAGGACCCGGCCGGCGCCAGCTCGAGCTCGGAGCGGAGTTCGTCGAGCCCAACGTACCAACACCCGGCGGGCCGGTCGGCCGGTACCACGGTGGGCGTGCGGCCTCCGCCCACGTCCAGGACCTGCCGAGCGGCAGCGAGGAGCGGGGCGAGGGCCCGCTCGAAGGGGAGGCGGAACGAAACCGGGTAGTCGAGGTAACGCTCCGGCAGCTCCCCGCAGTATCCCCGGCGAGCGGCGTCGAGAACCCCCCTGGTACGGCCGGCCCGCGTCTGTCCCACATGCGAACTCACGTCCAAAGTTCCCGGGACCGTAGCATCCGCGAGACCGCGGATCGTGGTGACCGGGGCCACACGCGACCGGCCGGGTAACATCCGGCGGTGCCTTCGCAGAGCAGCTCGGAGATGCACCTCCGTGATTACGTGGGCATCGTCCGGCGGCGCAAAGGCGTCGTCTTTCTGGTCCTAGGGCTGTCCATAGGCCTGGCCCTGGCGGCGTCATTCCTCCAGTCACCCGTCTACGAGGGGCGGGCCCGGCTCCTGCTCCAGCCCCGCACGAGCGAGTCCCTCTTCGACCCGAACTCCGGCCAGCGCGCTGATCCGTCGCGCTCCCTCCAAACCGAGATCGAGGTGCTGAAGAGCCGGCCCGTGCGGGAGCAGGTCCGCAACCAGCTGGGAGTTTCTCCTCAGGTCTCCGCCCGACCCGTCGGGCAGACCGATGTGATCGAGGTCGTGGCCCATCACGGCGTTCCCAAGACGGCAGCCGACGTCGCCAACGCCTCCGCCCGCCTGTACATCAACTTCCGCCGTCAGCAGACGATTGAAGACCTGCTGGCCGCCAGCGAGCAGATCCAGCGGAAGATGACGGCCCTCCAAGCAGAGATTGACGCTGCCTCCGGTGCGCAGCGCGACGCCCTGATCCAGCAGCACGGCCTGTTCAAGCAGAAGCTCGACCAGCTGCAAGTCGACACCGAGCTCAAGCGGGGGGGTGCCCAGCTGGTCGCCGAGTCGCTCATCCCCACCGACCCGGTCGCACCCAGGCCCGCCCGCTACGCGGCGTTCGCTCTGGTGCTTGGGGGTGCGCTGGGCATCGGTCTCGCCCTCTTCCGGGAGTACCTCGACGATTCCGTGAAGTCCAAGGAGGACGTGGAGCGAATCGCCCCCGGCGTACCCGTCATCGGTTTGATCCCCGTGCTCCCCGGCTGGCGCGACCCGACTCAGACCCGGGTTGTCTCGATGGAGGAACCCACGTCGCCGGTGGCTGAGGCCTACCGATCGCTCCGGACGTCCGTACAGTTCCTCTCGCTGCAGCGCCCGGTCGGCACGATCATGCTGACCAGCCCCAACGCGCAGGAAGGAAAGACCACGACCCTGGCCAACCTCGGTGTCGCGCTGGCCCGGGCCGGTCTGAAAGTTGTCCTGGTCTGCTGCGACCTTCGCCGTCCCCGCCTGTACGACTTCTTCGGCCTGTCGAACTCCGTCGGCTTCACCTCGGTGCTGCTCGGCAACAGCGACCTGGCGACGGCCGTCCAGCCGGTGCCCGGCGTGGACCGGCTGCACCTGCTCGCCTCCGGTCCGCTCCCGCCGAACCCCTCCGAGCTGCTGGCGACGCACTGGACGACCGAGGTGTTCGAGAGCTTGCAGGACCGGGGGTTCACCGTCCTCATCGACGCGCCTCCACTGCTCCCGGTGACCGATGGTCTCGTGTTGGCGCGACACGTCGACGTCGTCCTGATGGTGTCGGTCGCCGGCGCCACCAGTCGCAAGGACCTGGCCCGGGCAGTGGAGCTGCTGGGCCAGGCGAACGCCCCTCTCGCCGGGGCCGTGCTCAACGGGGTCACGCAGGACCACTCCTACGGCTACGACTACCAGTACTACGCGGCCGACGCTCGCAAGAGCAGGCGGTCGGAGGCGGCGGCCAAGTAGGTCGCCGTGAAGACCAAGCCCCGCCGACCCGGGCGGTGGTGGAGTCCGAAGTGGCGGTGGCGGCACCGCTCCCGGCTCCGTCGGCACCGGGTTTTCAGCCAACGCACACGCCGGCGCCGGAGGTCGCTCCCCCCGGGCGCTCAGCTGCTGCTCGGTGCCGGAGTGCTCGCTGTCGTCCTGGCCGGGTTCATGCTGGCCGGAGCCTGGCTCGATGTGCGTGCTGCCCGCGGAAACGCGCTGGCTGCCCGGCAGACGATGCTCGCTGCCGCGGCGAACCCTTCGGCCCTCAGCACGCCGGAAGGGCGGGCGGCGACCAGGGCGGGCATCGACAGCGCCGTGGCGAGCCTCGACCTCGCCCACGAGCGGGTGAGCGGATCCGCGACCCTCCGCCTGGCCGCCAAGCTCCCGTTCGTAGCAAACCAGCGGGCGGGGCTGGTCCAGCTGATCGACGACTCCCGATTGGCGGCGGCAGCGGGCCGTGACCTGTTGAGACAAGTAGAGGCGGAGACCCAGGCCAGCCGGGTGCAGGCAGGGCGGATTCCACTCGACGGCCTGCGGCGCATGGGCGGCTCGGTGCGGCAGGCAAGCGGAACCCTCAGCGGGCTCGTTCGCCCGGAGGTCGAGCTGTGGGGCCCGCTGGGAGACGCCCGGCGGCAGTTCGACGACCAGGCCCAATCGACCGCGGCCCGTCTCGACCGCGCTGCCGAGCTCCTGGACGCGGCGCTTGGGTTCTTCGGCGCCGAGGCGCCCCGTCGGTACTTCTTGGCGTTCCAGAACAACGCGGAGATGCGGGACCAGGGGATGGTTCTGTCCTACGGGATCCTGCGGTTCACCGACGGCGCCTTCGCGCTGGAGCGGACGGGCTCGATTGGGGAACTGACGCTCAACCGGCCTGCTCCGACCCCCATACCGCCCGGCACGCATGCCGTTTTCGGATCCCTCGCCCCGACCCAGACGTGGCAGTCGGTGAACGCTACCGCTGACTTCGCCTTCACAGGCCGGGCGATCGTCGACATGTACCAGCAGGCAACGGGAACGGCGCTAGACGGGGTCGTCGGAATCGACGTGCCGGCACTCGCCGGCTTGCTCCGGGTCATCGGCCCGGTGGGTATCGAGGGGCTGGCGGAGCCAATCACCGACGCGAACGTGGCCCGCGTCGTTTTGAAGGACTTCTACGAGGGCATCGAGACCGAGGCCCAGAACCGGGCCCGGCGGGAGCGGCTGGCGGACGTGGTCCGGGCCGTCCTCACTCGGCTGACCCAGGTCGAGAACGATCCCCTCGGCCTGGGCCGGGAGCTGGGCCGGGCCGCCGCCGGCGGCCACCTGCGGCTCTGGAGCGCCGATGCAGACGAAGAGGAGGCGTTCGAGCGCAACGGCCTGGGGGGCGCGCCGGGCGTCGAGCTGCCCGATCGGACGTTTCACGTGGCCATCCAGAACCGCACCGCCACGAAGCTCGACTACTACATCAACAGCCGGGTGGAGCAGAACGTCGAGCTCACCGAGTCCGGCGACGCCCGGGTGCTCACGACTGTTGTCGTCGAGAACTCCCTGCCTCCTGGCTCGCCACCCTCCTTCGCCATTGGCCCAGACAGTCAGATGTCCCAGCCGGGGGAGTATGCGGCGTGGCTCATCCTGTGGTCCCCCGCCGGCGCGCAGCAGCCTGGGGCGGTGGAGGAATCCGGCCTCCAGCTATCCCACCACGTCGTGATAGTGAATCCGGGTGAGAGGAAAGAGCTGACCTTCCGCGAGACCGTCATCCCAAATGCGGTCCGTGACGGCGAGTTCACCCTCCGGCTGGTTCCCCAGCCGCGCCTCGCGCCGATCCCCCTCGAAGTGAACCTCCGGGCCGACGGCTGGGAGGTCGAAGGCTCGCCGTCGTGGGCGGGACCGTGGGATTCGATAAAGAACCTGACCTGGAAGGTGAGCCGTGACGGCGCCGGCGGACCGTCGCAGAGCGCCTTCCGTTGACCCGATCACACGATCCGGTACACTCTCGGCACTCTACGAGGAGGATCGGGCGATGAGGCGGGCAGTGAGGCGGAGGGCTGGGGTTTTGTCGGCGCTGCTCGCCCTTGCGAGCGCGGCGATCGTAGTGGTGGCGGCACCGGCGGAGGCACAGACGGGCTACCCACCGCCCCCCATCAATAACAACAACATCAACAACAACGAGAACAACAACGTCAACAACAACCAGAACACCGTCAACGTCGAGGGTGACACAATCAACATCAACACCCCTGCCCCGCAGGTGGTCGTGCTTCCCGGCGGCGGGGGCGGCGGGGCCGGCGGCGGCCAGAGCCAGACACAGACACAGCAGCAGGACCAGAGCCAGTTCCAGCGGATCCTGCACGACATTCCCAAGCCGCACCACCCGCACCAGGGCAAGCTCGCCTTCACCGGGGCCACGATCATCGGGATGTCCCTGCTCGCCTTGACCGCCATGCTCATCGGGGTGTTCCTGGTCTCCTCCGTCAAGCGTCGCCGTCAGCCGGCGGGGCGCGACGAGGTGGCGCAGGACGAGCCGGACGAGGTCGTCGAGCCCCAGCTGACGCTTTCCTGACGCCCGGGAGGCCCAGGCCGGGCCCCGAGTGGTGGCCTGCCGGGGGCACGCTCGGGAGACCTAGACTCGCCCCATCGAGATCCTGATTCTCTGCACCGGCAACATCTGCCGCTCACCCGCAGCCGAGGCCTTGCTCCGCTACCGACTGGAGCAGCGCGGTGTCGAAGCCCGGGTGCTCTCAGCCGGTCTCCTCCAAGCCGGGAACCCGGCCGACCGTCACGGCGTCGACGTGCTCTCCGGCCTGGGGATCGACCTGTCCGCCCACCGGAGCCAGTCGATGACCGTCGAGCTGCTCCAGCGGGCCGACCTGATCCTGGCCATGGCCCGCGAGCACGTGCGGGAGGCGGTCGTCCGCGTCCCGCAGATCTTCCCCCGGACGTTCACCCTCAAGGAGCTGGTCCGCCGGGGGAGGCAGATCGGTCCTCGCCAGGCGGGCGAGCCGGTGGAGCGGTGGCTGGCCCGGGCCCATTCCGGGCGGACGCCCCGTGACCTCATGGGGGACTCCCGGGAGGACGACGTGGCTGATCCCATCGGTCAGACCCGGGCCGCCTTCGAGCGGATGGTGGACGAGCTGAGCGGCCTGCTCGACGAGCTGGTCTGGCTGGCGTGGGGTGCGAACGAACGAGGGGAGCAGGCGGTATGACTCGGATTGCCATCGGTTCGGACCACGCCGGCTACCAGCTCAAGGAGCAGCTGGCCGAGCACCTGCGGGAGCAGGGTCACGAGGTCGAGGACCTCGGCACGCATTCCGAGGAGTCGGTCGACTACCCCGACTTCGGGGCGGCCGTGGCCCGGGCGGTGGTTGGCGGGAAGGCCGACTACGGCGTGTGCGTCTGCGGCACCGGGATCGGCATCGGGATCGCCGCCAACAAGGTCAAGGGGGCCCGGGCCGCGGTGGTGCACGACACCACCTCGGCCCGCATGGCCCGCCAGCACAACAACGCCAACGTGGTCTGCGTGGGCGCCCGCCTCACGGGACCCCAAGCGGCGTCCGATGCCGTTGACGCCTTCTTGGCGGCCGAGTTCGAGGGCGGCCGCCACCAGCGCCGGATCGACGAGATCACGGAGTTGGAGCGAGCACCGAAGTGAAACGGAGGAGCGCAGCGACCATGAAGACAACGCCGCCTCCGACGGGTCGCCAATGAGCCCGGGAGCCGGCCCGGGCGCGGGCGCTGACCCTGAGCTGTTCGACGTCCTGGAGCGGGAGCGGGAGCGGCAGAACACCACCATCCAGCTGATCGCCTCCGAGAACTTCACGTCACGAGCGGTGTTGGCGGCCCAGGGTTCGGTCCTCACCAACAAGTACTCCGAGGGCTACCCGGGCAGGCGGTACTACGGCGGGAACTACGTGGTCGACGAGGCCGAGGAGCTGGCCCGCCAGCGAGCGAAGGCCCTGTTCGGGGCGGACCACGCCAACGTCCAGCCCCACGCCGGCGCCATCGCCAACCTGGCCGCGTACCTGGCCCTGCTCCAGCCCGGCGACACGATCATGGGGATGCGTCTCGACCAGGGGGGCCACCTCACCCACGGCTCCCCGGTCAACGTCACCGGCAAGCTGTACCGGGTCGTGTCCTATGGCGTGCGCGACGGCGACGAGCGGCTCGACTACGACCAGATCCGGGACATCGCCCGCGCCGAGCGGCCGAAGATGATCATCGCCGGGGCCACGGCCTACTCCCGCACCATCGACCCCGTCCCGTTCCGCGAGATCTGCGACGAGGTGCGGGCGACGTTCCTGTTCGACGCCGCCCACATCGCCGGGCTGATCGTCGGGGGTGTCCACCCTTCGCCCGTCCCGTACGCCGACGTGGTCACCTTCACCACGCACAAGACGCTGCGTGGCCCACGGGCCGGGGCGATCGTCTGCAAGGCCGACCTCGCCCAACCCATCGACAAGGCCGTCTTTCCCGGTCTTCAGGGCGGCCCGCTCATGCACGTGATCGCGGCCAAGGCGGTCGCCTTCCGCGAGGCGGCCCAGCCCACGTTCCGCACGTACGC
>JALZEC010000288.1 GCA_030862235.1 Actinomycetota bacterium
GCCAACGACCGCGAGCACGGGGGCGACGGGAGCGGCGAAGGCCGGGGCGGGGCGGGGGACCTCGCGGCTGGTCTCCATCTGGGTCGCCGCCCGGTGGGCCTTTGAAGCCGCCGCCGCCGTCGTCTCGACCGCCATCCGGAGCCCCGCCCCCGCCGCCCGGGCCGCGCCTGTCGGCCCGGCTGCGCTCAGCGGGGTCGAGAGGCGGACAGGCGCCATCCTCGTCGGCGACCACAGCAGGTTGGGGGCCAGGACGAGCGGCTCCAGGTGGAAGGATGGCCGCCGTTGGGGGCGGAAGCCCGACCCTGGATCGCGTCCCGGCGCCGGCTTGTCGACGAACCGGTCGACCGCCTCCGTACCGCCGGGGAATGAGGTGAAGCCCTGGGCGTGCTCGTACTGCTCGATGTCCGCCCAGGCGTCGGGCTGCTCGATGCGGGCCAGGAGGCCGGAGCTGAAGGCGGTGAGGATGCGCTCAGCGTCCCGCTGGGGGGTGGCCCCGCCGCCGTTGCTGACCGCCCCGCTGGCGAGCACGGCCGCCACCGAGGGCGACGTCGGTCCGAGGGCCAGCTTGACGCGGGACGGGTGAGGACGGTCGTCGGGGCGGTCCGTCGACCGCCACGGCACCCCGTGGATGCGCCCGTGGAGCAGGGTGCTGCGTGTGGGGGCGGCTCGGACGTCGGCCACGTCTACCGCCTCGGCGACGAACCCGCTGGTCGAGCCGCGGTAGGACAGGGCGTCCCGGGCTGCCGTCTGGAAGCGACCCGCCCTGGTGAGGCCGAAGGCGGACGCCGCCCTGGCTTTGCTGAACCGGTTCTGCTCCAGCTCGCCCTCTGGCCGCGGGTGGTCGGGGTCGTCCCAGCCCAGCTCGGCTAGCCGCCGGTGGTAGCCGATGAGGGAGCCGACGCCGTTCAGCGGGTCGTGGCGCGTGTCGCTCCACCAGCCCGCCACGACGTAGCTCAGAGCGTCGCCGACGATCCCGTTGGGGGCAGCCTGGTCCAGGTCGGCGAGGGGATCGTGCAGCGCCAGCCGTCCCAGCGCGGCGTCGTAGCAGCTGGCCCATGCCGGCCCGCCCACTTGGACGGTGAGCTGGTCGGCGGGGACGGCCGGGCCCACCGTGACAGTGCGGGAGTGGTTCGTCGGCCAGTCGGCCAGGGGCGTCACCGTGGCTCCGTCGGCCTCCAGCACCCAGCCCTGGACCAGGGGGTTGCGAGACCCCACCGGGACGGCCAGGCGGAGCACCACCCAGCGATCGGGGAGCACCGGCAGCTCGAGCAGCCGGCGGGTCGGGTCGCTCGGCGCGGTCGGGTCGTCAACCACCCTTCCCCGGCCGAAGGCCCGAGGCACCGTCCACATGATGTGAGCGCCAGGAGGCCGACGCTCGCCCGGGTCGTCCGGAGGCGGCAGGGGGTCGTCGCCGACGCGGAACGGCAGGCGCACCATCGCCTCGTCGCCCTCGCGCACCACCAGCACCTGCACGTCGACGGGAACCAGCAGGCGCGGTTCCCGCACGAGGGTCCGGTCCCAGTGGCGCACGTCGCCTACGGCGATGCCCAGCTGGGACAGAGCGCCGAAGCGCCCGGTGGTGACGGCTTGGGCCAGGGCGTCGTTCGAGACCTCAACCACGGGCTCGCCTCCGCGCCGTCATGGGGCCAGGACCTGCTGGGCCAGCGAGAAGCGCTCGACCATTGTGGCGATGCCCAAACTGGGCCGGAAGTCGTCGTAGCCCGGGCTGACGGTGGTGTCGCCGAACACCTGGCGGATCGGGAACCGCAACAGCTCGATGGCGAACTGGTCGGAGCGCACGGGCGAGACCATGTTCGTGCCCGACGCCGTGCGGACGCTCTCGGCCAGGGCGTGGAGGTTGACGACGCCGGGTGCCCCCTTGCGGAAGGGGACCTTGACGGTACGCTGCTGGCCGCCCGGCGTCTTAAGCGGCCCGGCGTTGGGGTTGGTCACGTCCCGCAACGAGAGCACGGCGCTGGCCGTCCCGCCCGCCCCGGGCTGGACCCGCACGCCGAACTGAATCCCCGACCGTGGCTCCTCGATGTGCACCACGGCAGGCACGCCGTCGAAGAGCACGAGGAGCACGGCGGGCGCAAGCCGCTCCATGCGCAGGAGGCGGACCCGGTCGGGGCTGGTGTCCATGTCCGGGATGGTCTTGTCGTCGGGCCTGGTGTCGGTGGCGTAGGCCCGCACGTGCAGGCTCGGCCACCCCGACACGATCCGGGACCGCATCAGGAAGCCGGTCATCGCCCCCGCCACCCCGATGGGCCGCCCCTCGGCGTCCACCACCGGCGCGTCGGCGTCCTTCATCCGCACCAGCCGCTCGGCCACGTCGACCTCCCGGCGCACGATGGGGTACAGCTCGGCCAGCTTGGCCCGGTCGGCGGAGTTCACTGTCCCCACGCTCAGCGCTCCCTGTACCAGGGCATCGAGCCAGTTCCGGTCCACGTAGAAGAAGCGGATCGTCTCGAGCGCGAGCATGGCCGCGTCGGGCACCAGGTAGTTGAAGGGCACGCCCTCCAGCAGGCGCAGACGGGCCAGGAAACGCACCACGTCGGCGGGCACCACCCCTTCGGGGTCGACCTTGTCCTCCACCCCGCCCGGTGGAAGCCGCTCGGCGACGGCGGACGTGAGGGCGACGATCGCATCGGTGCTGGCTTTCATCGAGAAGCTGGCAGTGAGCTCCACGTCACTCCTCCTCGTCGGACTCATCGGTTGCGTCGCCCAGGTCGCCCAGCTCGGCCCGCTGGCTGGCCTCCTCCAGCAGGAGGTCCAGGTCGTCGGGCGGGGAAACGTCCCGGAGCCCGGTGGTGGCTCCCGTGGTGGTCAGCTTGAGGGCCTCGATCGCGAGCTGGTCGACGTAGGCGTCGGCCTCCGTGCGCAGCACCTGGAGCCCGCCGGGGTCCTGGCTCAAGGGCACGGATGGCGCGTCGGCCACTTGCACGTCGAGGGTTCCGAGGCCGCTGACGCCAAAGGCGGACGTGACCTGGTGGACCTGGCCGGCGTCCAGGCCCAGCCCGGCCATGGCCTCGGTCGGGCTCAGCTCGGCGATGTCCTCGGGGACCCGAGCCGAGGCGAACTCCTTCGCTCGAGGCCCGAGAGCCTCGGGCACACGGTCGGCGTAGGGGACGAGCAGGCGCTCGGCCAGGAGATCCTCCAGCGGACGTTTCCCCTGCACGATGGCGTCGCCGATCCCCGTCACCACGCTGTCCGCCAGCTGCCGGCTGATCTGGCGGGCCCGGGCTGCCCCGAACAGCTCCTCCCGCCAGGCCGACATGGCCGCCACAACCCCGGGCTTGGACAAGGCCAGCAGCCTGCCGATTTCGAAGGCGGCAGCCAGCCCCACGTCCTCGTGACCGTCGGGGACCACCCGGCGCAGCTGGTCGCCGGTGTGGGCCAGGGGGAGTTTGCCGTCGGCCGCGGGCTGCGTGCGCACAGTGGGCTGAGGGACGAACGGTCCCCGGTACCACGACTCTGTGGCCTCGCCCCGACGGGAGCGGTGGGCCAGCGAGATGTGTCCAGTCACGGCGACGTCGGGCACGAGGGCCGGGTCCGCTCCCTCCTCGACCGTCCCCAGCATGCCGCTGTCGAGCCCGTTCATCAGCCGCTCGAAGCCGCCTGTCCCGGTGCAGACGAAGTCCCATGCCAGCAGCACCGGGAACCGGTACGTGGGCTCGGCGAAGATCAAACCGATCTTCTCGGAGAGGTCAGCCAACTCTCCGAGCGAGGCCCCCGTGACCCACTGGCGGACGCCGCGGGCATCGTCGGCGCTGGCAGCCGTGAACTGGGCGGGCCCGACGGCGTAGGAGGACGAAGCCGCCTCAACGCCCCCGCGGGCGCCGAAGCTGGTCACCGAGTCCACCTCGGTCGTGCCGGCGGCGAGATTGGCCGCCTCGGCGCCTTTCGCCGCTCCCAGCGGCCCCGGAGAGAACGCCCCCCTGAGGCCCTGCATCACCATGACGTCTACCGGCACGTTGGGAGGGCGGGTCAGCAGCTCGACGGCGACCAGCTCGGGCATCGTGACCCGGAAGTCGAAGGCCGACTCGGACTCCTCGGTAGTGGGCAGGAGGTCGATCTGGCCCTCGAGGTTGACCACGTACGCCGTGTAGCGCACCGACAACGGGTCGCCACCCGGCTCGACCGGGGGAGCGGCCTGGGGCAGGCGATTGCCCACCACGACGGCCAGGTAGCCGTCGTCGTCGCCCAACGCCAGCTCCGTGTCGGACAGGTCCACCTTGCGCACGTGAGTCAGCAAGTGCAGGTCCTCCACGGTGGGGAAGATCTTCTGCACGATGCTCTGGCGCACCTCGAGGTAGCGGCCTCGTGAGGTGTCGCTGTCACCCGACAGCTGCCGGCCCGGTGTCAGGCACTGGCTGACATCGACCTCGCCGCTCAGCGCCCCTTCGCCTTCGGCCAGCACCACCAGGGCCAGCCACGGCGGGGTGGCATCGGTGAAGGGCTTGTCGGGCTCCGGGTTGCGCTCCCAGGGCAGCGTCCGGCGCTTGAACACGATCTGGGGCAATCGCTCGCGCCAGTCGCCCACGGCCGACGCCGGCGGGAAGGTGGACAGGACCTGGTCCGGCGGCATGGTGTAGCGGGGAGAGACGATCTTGGTGGTGAAGTCCGACCCATCGACGGCCATCTCGCCGTTGGCGTTGTTCGGCGGCGTCGCCGTCAGGTCGTGGTCAGCGGCGAACACGTACGTGCCCGCCGGCAGGGCCGGCCGGGCCGACGGGTACAGCTCGAAGAACCCGGGACTGGGCATCTCAGGTCGTCCTTCCCTTCCGTGCACGGGTGCCGGGACCGGTCTTCTTCACCACCGGCGCCTTCTTTCCGCCTGGGGCCTTCTTCGGGGTTGCCTTCTTCACGGCCGCCTTCTTGAGTGCGGGCGCCTTCTTGGCTGCCGCCGCCTTCTTG
>JALZEC010000349.1 GCA_030862235.1 Actinomycetota bacterium
GTGTTCGCCCAGGACTTCCAGCAGGGCCAGATCTGCCCGCCCGGGACCAGACGGCTGCGCTGAGGCCCGGCGCTAACATCCACCCGTTGTGAGCACTTCCTGGCGTCCCGCCGCGGCGCGCTCCGCACTCAACCCAGGGATCAAGAAGGTGCTGAGCCCCTTCCTCGACCGGTTCTGGCCGCGCGTCGACGCCCACATCGCCGAAGCGATCCGCCCCATCCCGTTCGACGAGCTGCACGAGCTGCGCCGTCACTTGCCCGTCCTGCTCGACGCCATCTCCGCGCAGAACGCCAACGCCCGCGAGCTGGCGCGTCGCATGGAGCGGCTCGAGCGCCAGACGTGGGACACGCTCTCCGACCTCACCGAGACCTCCCGAAAGCAGTGGGAGCGGATCGAGACCATCCGCACGGAAGTGATGTACGAGCTGCGCTACGGCGGCCAGAGCAACGTCCTCCAAGCCGAGATCGAGCCCAAGGTCCTCAACCCGGAGAAGCTGGCCGAGCAGGGCGACGAGATCCGCCTCAACCTCGGCGCCGGCCACATCCCCCGGGAGGGCTACCTCAACGTGGACGCCCGACCGCTGGACGGGGTGGACATCGTCGCCGACATCTCCAGCCTTCCCTTCGAGCCGGGGTCGGTGCGCGAGATCCACTCCGAGCACCTCCTCGAGCACTTCCCCGAGGAGGCGCTCCGGCGGCGCTTCCTCCCCTACTGGGTCTCGCTCCTCAAGCCGGGTGGCACCTTCTCGGCCGTGACGCCCGACGCCGGGGCCATGCTCGACGAGTACGCCGCCGGGCGGTTCTCGTTCGAAGACCTGCGCTTGGTCACCTTCGGAGGCCAGGAGTACGACGGCGACTTCCACTTCACGATGTTCACCACCGACCGCCTGAGCACGCTCCTGCGGGAAGCGGGCCTGACGGACGTGACGGTCAAGGCCTGCGGTCGCCGCAACGGCGCCTGCCTCGAGATGGAGCTCGAGGCCCGCCGGCCGGCTTGACTCGGCTCGACCCGCTCCGGGTCTGTCTCTACTCCGGCCTCAACGTCGCCGCCGACGCCATCTCCAACGCCGTCCGACTGAAGCTGCAGGTGCTGGGCGACCTGCGGGACGAGGGGTTTCCCGTCGAGGCCTGGGCCTTCGTGCAGGGAACGGACGACCCCGATCCCCGGGTGATCGGGGCCCCGACCGCGTTCGACGTGATCGGCAACCCCCGCTTCGGCGCCGCCGACCTGCACCTGTTCGAGTTCGGCATCGCCTACGAGCTGTTCGACCTGATCTTCCTCACCCAGGGCCTCGCCCCGACGGGCGCCATGTACCACAACGTGACGCCGGTCGAGCTGGTGTCCGAGACCAACCGGGCGTCCATCGAGCGGTCGCTGCGCCAGCGGTACAACCTCTTCGCCGCCCACCACGTGGCCTGCGTGAGCGAGTTGAACCGCCGCGACCTCGTCGCCATCGGCATCCCCGCGGACCGCCTCTCGGTCTCGCCCCTGCCGCCCGCCATCGTCGCCTCCGAGCCCAGGACCAGCTTCGCCGCCGCCGAACCGGGTCCCCTGCGGTTGCTGTTCGTCGGCCGGCTGGTGCGAGCCAAGGGCGTCCTCGACCTGCTCGAGGCGGTGGCCGCAGCGCTGGTCACACCCGCGGCGCCCGAGCTGCACCTGACCATCGTGGGCAACGAGCAGCTGTCCGAGCCGGAGGTGGCGGACGAGGTGCGCCGCCGCCTGGCCGAACCGCCGCTGGCCGGGCGGGCCGAGTTCGCCGGTCGCGTGGACGACGACGCCCTCGGCCGGCTCTACGCACGCTCGGACGTGTTGGTCATGCCCTCCTACCACGAGGGCTACTGCGTGCCCGTGGTCGAAGCCCTTTCCGCCGGCGCCTACGTCGTGGCCTACGACGCCGCCAACCTCCCGTTCGTCGTCGACGGCCTGGGCTCACTCGTCCCCGCGGGTGACGTCGACGGGCTGCGCACTGTGTTGGTCGACCTCGCCGCCCGCTTCGCCGCCGCTCACCGGAGCGGAGCCGGGGTCGTGCTGCCGGCGGCTGGGGGAGAGCTGCAGGAGTCGGCCTGGCGGGCGCGCGTGCGCGACCACGTGGCCGATTACTCCTTCCCGGCCTTCCGGCGCCGGTTCGTGGAACAGCTCGCCCTCCTGGCCTCCCTCCGGCCCGACGGTGCGCCTTCGTGGCTGGCGGAAGCGGCGGGAGCCGCAGTAGTCCGATGAGGTTCTCGGTTGTCGTCAACACCTACAACCGGGCGCAGAGCCTGGAGCTGACGCTCGAGGGCCTGCGCTGGCTGGACCACGACGACTTCGAAGTGGTGGTGGTCAACGGCCCGTCGGTCGACAGCACCGACGAGCTCCTCGCCCGCTACGGGGGACGGGTCAAGGTGGTGGATTGCCCGGAGCGCAACCTCTCGGCCTCGCGCAATCTCGGTATCGCCGCCGCCGCCGGGACCGTCGTCGCCTTCATCGACGACGACGCCTATCCGCACCCCGGCTGGCTCACGGCCCTCGAGCGGGCGTTCGAGT
>JALZEC010000359.1 GCA_030862235.1 Actinomycetota bacterium
GATCTTGATCGTGCGGGCCGGGCTCTTCTGACCCTGGTAGTCGGCGACCGCTTCGTCGTTGATCACCACGCCGCAGGCGGCGTGCACGATGTTCTTGTCGAAGTTCATCAGGATGGTGTTGCCGGTCACTTCGACCATGGACTGGGCCCGGACGAGGTCGCCGGCCGGGGTCATGATCATGAAGTTCTTGGCCTCGTAGATGAGGTTGTCGTCGATCGGCTTGTCGAAGACGAAGCGGACCTGGCCGACGGCGTCATCCATCGACACCGAGGTGAGCCAGGGGCCGGCGCTCACGCCGCTGGCGGCCGACGTGGACCCGATGTGACGGGACCCGAGCGTGCTGGCGACCTCCGAACGATCACTGGTCTTCACTGCCCCTTCGTCAGCGGCGGCGAGAGCCATGTTGGCCGAGAACTTGTGGATCTCGGGGATGGCGATGCGCACCACTTCAGCGGAGGGCCGGGCGAAGCCGGTGGCCTGGTAAGCGGTCCCGTCAGCGGCGTAGACCACGAACTTGTCGATGGCCACGGTGCTGACCGGGGCGTCGAAGGCGTAGTCCCACTGGCTCTGGCCGATCACGTTGGACACCGAGACCAGATCGGGAGCGCTGGTGCCGGTGCCGATCGAGCCGGGCGAGCTCTCGATGCCCCGCAGGTTCTGCGCTGCACCCTGGCGGGCCCAGAACAGGACCCCGTCTTCGGTCTGGCGGTCGAACGCCACCGTGACCGAGTTGTCATCGGCGGTGACCAGCGACGTGGCCGGGACGCTCTTCCCGTCGGCCGTGTAGTAGCCGAAGGACGTGGCGTCGACGCCCTCGCGCTCGTCGATCTGCTCGTCGTAGGTGTAGACGACCCGCTCGAGCGAGTGGATGGCCCGCACCGAGGTGAGGTCAGGCCCGTCGGTCAGGTTCTGCGAGCCGGCCACGGTGCTCCCCTCGAGGGGGACCGAGCCGGGCAGGTTGGCCTCGCCGGCCTCGTCCTGCACCGCTCCCGTGTCAACCGAGGCGAGCGTGTAGCGCGACAGGTCGGTACCGGGGGCGAAGCCCACCAGGACCGAGGTGGGGTCACCCTGGACCAGGCGGGCGTCGGCCGCCGCGGCCCGGGTGTCCATGTTGAAGCCCTTGAGGACGAACCCCTGGGGGCCGCTGATCTCGTGCACCACCCGGCGGAAGTGGTACACCGCGTACTCCTGGTCGGTGTCGTTCAGGTTCAGGGACTCGATACGGGCCGACTCCAGAGTGAGATCGGCGGCTACGTTCTCGATCCGGTCCCCGGCCTCCCGGGCGCCGTTGGCGGGGCCGGGCGCCCTGTCGGCGTCGCCGCCTTCCTTGAGGTCGGGATCGGGCAGCGGCGGCGCCGGCTGCTCGGTGGGCGGGGTCTTCGACTCCTGCGCGAAGGAGGGCACGACGGCCAGGCCCAGCCCGGCCGTTCCCAATGCTGCCGCCGCCAGGGCAATGGCAGAGCGGGGCATCCATCTGGGCGTACTCATTGATCCGGTCTCCTTGGTTTGCGGTGGAGCCTCGTTGCCCCATCCGACCATCGCCAACCCCGACGCCGGGACGCTTCCTGCGACTTGGTGGCCAACGCAACAATCAACCTCTCAGCGGATCCGGCTGACCACCCGGCGGCGTAAGTAGACAGATCTATAAATAACTGCTAATAATTTTAGAAGCGGATGGGCTCTCCCCCCGGAGACGGAGGTTTGGCATGGCAGTGGTTCCTTCTCGATCGGCGCGTCACGTTCCCCTCGGTGTGCGCACCGGAATGAGCGGCGGATTCGGACGGGCGGAGGTGGATGCCCTGGCCCGGCACTGCCCTGAACGGAACGTCGGCGCCGGCGAGTGCCTGTTCCAGGAGGGAATGCCGCTGACCGACGTCTTCGTGGTGCGCCGGGGCTTAATAGGACTGGGAAGCCGCGCCCAGGGTCGGCGGATCACCTTCCTTCTCCTCCGGCCCGGCGACATCGTGGGCGACGTCGCCGCACTGCTTGGTGGCGTGGCGCTCTTCGATGCCTTCGCGGTGACGGAGGCGAAGGTCGTGGTGGTCCCCGCCGCCGGGTTCCTCGAGGCGCTCGACCTGCGCTCTCCCTTCAGCCGCCAATGGGCGGTCGGGCTCGGAGAGCGCGTCTCCGCGCTTCAGGCCCGCCTCGAAGAGGTTCTCGGTGGCGACCTCCGCTCCCAGATCGCCTCCCTGCTCCACCATGAACTCGAGGGAGGGGCGCGGGTCGTAAGCCTCACCCAGCAGACGATCGCCGACCTCCTGGGAGTGCCGAGGACGAGCGTGACCAGGACGTTGCGGGGCCTTCAGCGCCAGAGGATCGTCGATGTCGGCTACGGCCACATCGCCATCCTGGACCCTGCGGCGCTGGCCGCGGCCGCCGGTCGGGCCCGCCGGGCGATCGCCTGACGAACGCCGGGCGAAGCATCTCGTCGCACTCGGTGTCGGATTGTGTCCTCCGCGACAAACCGGCAAGCGGACGTACACGGATTGGTTGTGCCGAGTGACCGGCAGCGGACACCGATGCGGGCGCGGGCACTTGGACCGAAGGAGCCACGGTTGATGAACGGCGGGGAAGGAACCGCAGAGGCCGGGATCCAGCGCGATGCTGCCGTGCTCGAGGCGGCTCGCTACGAAGTGAAGAAAGTGGTCGTCGGCCAGGATCACGCCCTCGAGCGGCTCCTGGTCTGCCTGCTGGCGGGCGGCCACTGCCTGCTGGAGGGCGTGCCCGGGCTGGCCAAGACGCTCACCGTCCAGACCCTGGCGGCGGTCATGGGCGGTGACTTCACCCGTATCCAGTTCACCCCTGACCTCGTCCCCTCTGACATCGTCGGCACGCGCATCTACCGGGCTTCGACCGAGCACTTTGACGTCGAGCTGGGCCCGATCTTCGCCAACTTCGTCCTGGCCGACGAAATCAACCGGGCTCCGGCCAAGGTCCAGTCGGCGCTGCTCGAGGTGATGGCGGAGGGACACGTCACGCTCGCCGGCCAAACCTTCCCGGCGCCCCGGCCTTTCCTTGTCCTGGCCACCCAGAACCCGATCGAGTCGGAGGGCGTCTACCCGCTGCCGGAGGCTCAACAGGACCGGTTCCTGATGAAGGTCCTGATCGACTACCCGAGCTATGGCGACGAGCTCGAGATCGTCCGGCGCATGAGCGGCGGAGTTGCGGCAGTGCAGGCCCTGCTCACTCCGGGTGAGCTGGTACGGCTCCAGGACGCCGCCGGGCGGACCTACGTCGACCCCGCCGTCGCCGATTACGCCGTGCGACTCGTGTTGGCCACCCGCCGTCCCGAAGCCTTCGACGTGGACGGAGTGGCGCCCTACATCGCCTACGGGGCCAGCCCCCGGGCCAGCCTGGGTCTCGTGGTGGCGGCCCGGGCGCTCGCCTTATCGTCGGGGCGCGCCTTCGCTCTTCCCGACGACGTGACCGCCCTGGCGCCTGACCTCCTGCGCCATCGCCTCGTGCTCTCGTACGAAGCCCTGGCCGAGGGATTGGGGCCGGACGAGCTCATCGCCCGGGTCCTGGCCCAGGTGCCACAGGAAACGGCGCGGCCAGCGGAGAGGGCCGTCCGACGTGGCCGCTGAACGCTCGGACCGCAGCGGGACCGCGCCCGGCGGCCCCGCTTCGGGACGCCCGCTCTCGCCCCCCGGGTTCGAAACCCGGCGGCTGTTGTCCCGCCTGCAGCTGGTGGTCACCCGGCGCCTGCGGGGGCTCGTCCAGGGAGAGCACCTCGGGCTGTTCCCGGGACCGGGCACAGAGCCGGGGGAGAACCGGCCGTACGTGCCCGGCGACGACGTTCGCCTGATCGACTGGAACGTCACGGCCCGCACCGGGGAACTCCACGTGTGCGACCCCGTGGCCGACCACGAACTGGACGTCTGGCTGCTGGTGGACGTCTCGGCCAGTCAGCACTTCGGGACCACCATTCGAGAGAAGCGTGAGGTGGTCGTCGGACTGGCCGCCGCCTTCGGGCTGCCGGCCACTCGCCTGGCCAACCGGGTGGGAGCGGTGATCGTCGGAGGCGGCGAGGTGGTGACCGTTCCTCCTGCCACGGGCCGGACGTGCCTCCTCGCGCTGCTCCGGCGGGTGCTCGCCACGCCGGCCTGGGAAGGGGAGGGCCGCACCGACCTGGCGGCGGCGGTCGGGCGGTTGGAGCGGATGGCCCGCCGGCGGGTGGTGGTGGTCATGATCTCCGACTTCCTGTGCCTGCCGGGCTGGGAAGCGCCCTTGGGCCGTCTCGGCGCCCGCCACGACCTCGTCGTGGCCGAGGTCATTGACCCCCGGGAGCTGGAGCTCCCCCGGATGGGGGTCCTCGCCCTGGTCGATCCCGAGACCGGCCGCTCCCGCGTCGTCGACACCTCCCGGCCCGGACTGCGCGCCGCGTTCGCCCAGGCCGCAACCATGCAGCGGGCGAGCACCTCCGCCGCCATCGCCCGGGCCAGCGCCGACCACCTGGTCGTGTCCACCGACGCCGACTGGCTCGGCGAGGCGCTGGCCTTCTTCGCCCGGCGCACCCGGCGCCGCGCCTATCGGGCTGCGCCCGACCGGAGGGGCGACGCATCGTGACGTTCGTCGCTCCCGCCCGTCTCGGGCTGCTGGTTCTCGTGGGCGGCCTCGCCGTCGCCTACCTCGTCGCCCAACGCCGCCGGCCCCGGTACGCCGTTCGGTTCACGAACCTCGACCTCCTCGATGTCGTCGCTCCGGACCGGCCCGGGGTTCGACGCCATTTGCCCGCCGTGATGGTGCTGGCCGCCGCCGGCGCCATGGTGCTCGCCCTGGCGCACCCC
>JALZEC010000362.1 GCA_030862235.1 Actinomycetota bacterium
GCTCGGGGGCGGGCCCCTCCCCGTCCCCGAGCGGCCGGCACCGGCCGCCTCTGCCGGTCGCGACGGTCGGGTCTACGTCGTCCAGCCGGGAGACACGTTCTGGTCCATCGCCCGTCGAGTCGACCCCACCGGTGATCCGCGCCGCCTGGTCGACCGGCTGGTGGCGGCGCACGGCGGCCCGACGCTCCACGTGGGCGAGCGGATCCCGCTTCCCCTCTCCGGAGGCTCCTGACGCAGGGTCGGGGCGGCCGTCCAGTCCGGGGCCAGTGGCGCGGGCGGTACGGTCGGGGCGTGCGGTGTCCTTGGTGCTCGAGCCTGGAGGACAAGGTCGTCGACTCTCGCCTGGCCGACGAGGGGGCGGCGATCCGCCGCCGGCGGGAGTGTCTGGGATGCGGGCGGCGCTTCACCACCTTCGAGCGGTTGGAAGACGTCCCGCTCGTCGTGATCAAGCGGTCCGGCGGCAAAGAGCCCTTCGTCCGGGCCAAGCTTGTCGCGGGGATGAAGGCGGCAGCCAAGAACCGTCCGGTGAGTGCCGAGCAGCTCGAAGCCGTGGCGGCCGAGATCGAGGAGCTGCTGCGTATCGAGGGCGGCGAGCTGAGCACGGCCCGGATCGGCCAGACCGTCCTCGCCCGGCTCCGTGCCCTCGACGAGGTGGCCTACGTACGCTTCGCCAGCGTGTACAAGGGATTCGAGGCGGCCGGCGACTTCCAGCGGGAGCTGGGTCTGCTCACCGAGAGGCCGCCCGAGTAGGGAGCTCTCCACAGCTTGCGGGCGTAGCGATCCCCAAGAGGGCCTTTCTACGGTGCGCTCGTCGTGCTCGCCCCCCTCCTCCGCCGGCCCACGGTCCGCCGCGCAAATCTTCGCGAACGGTCGCTGACCTGCGGTGACGCGACCCCTCGAGTGTTGACATCAGTGGAATTACGCTGTTGTATAGTACGGCTCATATCGTGGCTCGTCCGGCCCGAACCACAAGATGTTGTGGTTGTGGGGCAGGGCTCCGGGCCAGCAAACGCCTGAAGCTGAAGGAGCGTCGCCCCATGGCCTTGGCGCCGGAACAGACAGGGATCGGGATTCGCCGGCACTTCACGGCCGAGGGGCGCGACCCGTACGGCGACGTCGCGTGGGAGCGGCGAGATGCCCGCATCACCAACTTCCGTGACGGCTCAGTCGCCTTCGAGCAGCGCGATGTGGAATTCCCGGTGTCCTGGTCCCAGAACGCCACGAACATCGTCGCCCAGAAGTACTTCCGAGGGCCGCTGGGTTCGCCCCAGCGCGAGCAGTCGCTCCGCCAGGTCATCGACCGTGTGGTCGACACGATCTCGGCCTGGGGCCGGAAGGACGGCTACTTCGTCGACGACGCCGAGGCCGCCGCCTTCCAGGCGGAGTTGAAGCACCTGGTCGTCCAGCAGAAGGCGGCGTTCAATTCGCCCGTCTGGTTCAACATCGGCGTGCCCGGTGAGCCGCAACAGGCGTCGGCGTGTCAGCCCTGGCACGCGCCGGTCAGCACGCCGGAGGGGCTGATCCCCATCGGAGCGCTGGTGGAGCGCGGGGCGGTCGGCACCAAGGTCTTCGACGCCAACGGCCTCACCAGCGTCGTGGCCGTCAAGGCCAACGGTCGCAAGCCGGTCCTGCGGATCCACACTTCCGCCGGATATCTCCTCGACGTCACGGGGGACCACCTCGTCTGGCGGGTTGACCGCGGCGGCGACGGTGGGGCATTCGTTCCTGCCGGCGATCTCCGTTCCGGCGACCGGCTCGAGTGGCACGTCACCGAGTCCTGGGGCGACGGCGAGATCACGCGCCAAGGTGTCGCCGAGGCCGCCCTGGCCGGCTGGATCCAGGCGGGCGGCTTCCTCGTGATCGAGGGCGACGTGCCGGGAGCGGCCGACGTGCGGGTAAGCGGTGACGCCGAGCGCAAGTGGGTGCTCGACGCCGTGGGTGACGCTCTGCCCGGCGCCACGATCCGCGACCTGCCTGCTCGGGGCGGACCGGGAACGGTCCGGCGGCTCCGCCTGGAGGGACCGGAGGTGGCCCGGTTCGCGCAGCGTTGGGGTCTTCGCCGCACGGGCAACGACGCTCGGGTTCCCGGCGCGCTCTATTCCGCCCCGGCCCCGGTGGTGGCCGCCTACCTCCGCAGCCTGTTCCAGGTGGAGGGGTGGGTGTCCGGCAGCGGCTCGATCGTCGGGCTGGCCATGGCCTCGCGCCACCTGGTGCGGGGTGTGCAGACCCTGCTCGTCCGCCTCGGGATCTTCTCCCGGATGAGGCGGGTCGCCGAGCAGCGGGCCGGCGGCAACGAGTTCTGGGTCCTCAACGTGACGGTGTCGTCCGACGGCCGGCGCTTCGCCGACGAGATCGGCTTCCTCGAGCCGGGGCCGGCCCGCGAGCTCGACTCGGCCCTGGCCAAGGTCACCGGCGCCTCCGCCCGGTCCACCCGCCTGGTCGAGGTGGAATGGATCGAGGAGCTGGGGCAGATGGACGTCTTCGACATCCAGACCCAGAGCGGCGAGTACCTGAGCGGCAACCTCCGCGTCCACAACTGCTTCATCCTCGCCGTCGAGGACACGATGAAGTCGATCCTCAACTGGTACGTCGAGGAGGGGACGATCTTCAAGGGCGGCTCCGGTGCGGGCATCAACCTCTCCACCATCCGCTCGTCCCGTGAGCCGCTCAAGGGCGGCGGTTCGGCCTCGGGCCCGGTCAGCTTCATGCGGGGAGCGGACGCCTCGGCCGGCACCATCAAGAGCGGGGGCAAGACCCGTCGTGCCGCCAAGATGGTGATCCTCAACGCCGACCACCCCGACATCGAGGACTTCATCTGGTGCAAGGCGATCGAGGAGCGCAAGGCGCGCGTGCTGCGCGACGCGGGGTTCGACATGGATCTCGACGGCCGGGACAGTCATTCCACCCAATACCAGAACGCCAACAACTCGGTGCGGGTCACCGACGAGTTCATGCAGGCGGTGGTCGACGACCGCGACTGGCACTTCCGGGCCGTCACCACCGGCGAGATCATCCGTACCGTTCGAGCTCGCGACCTGTTCCGCCAGATCGCACAAGCAGCGTGGGAGTGCGCCGACCCGGGCATGCAGTTCGTCACCACGATCAACCGGTGGCACACGGCGGCCTCAACCGGTCGGATCAACGCCTTTTTTTTTTTTTTTACGGGGTACAAGGTGTTCTACAC
>JALZEC010000380.1 GCA_030862235.1 Actinomycetota bacterium
GCCTGGGCCAGGGTTGTTGCCGTCCCCCCGCTGGCCACGAGCTCCCAACCCAGCTCGTCCAGCCCCTGGGCCAACTCGACCAGCCCCTGCTTGTCGTAAACGGACAGGAGGGCCCGCATCAGGCCCGCTCCTCGATGAACCGGCGGATCGTCTCCGGGTAGAGCCGCCGCTCTACCGCCTTGATCCGCTCGTGGAGGGACTCCACGGTGTCGCCGGGCAGCACCGGGACCGCCTCCTGGGCCAGGATCGGCCCGCTGTCGACTTCGAGTGTCGCCACGTGAACGGTGCAGCCGGTGATCTTGACGCCCGCGGCCAGCGCGTCCTCCACCGCGTGCCACCCGGGAAAGGCGGGCAGCAGCGCCGGGTGGGTGTTGAGGATGCGTCCTGGATAGGCGTCGTGGATCTGCTTGGCGAGGATCGTCCCGTACCCGGCCATCACGACGACGTCCACGTCATGAACCTCCAGGGCCTCGACCACCCGCTCGGTGTAGGCGTCGCGATCGAAGTCGGGCCCGAAGCTGTCCCGACGGACGGTGATGGCGGGCACGCCGTGAGCGGCCGCCACCTCGGTTGCCCGGCATGGCCGGTCGACCACGACGACGACGACCGGGAGCTGGGCGGCCAGGATCGCCTCCAGGTTGGTCCCGCTCCCCGATGCCAGCACCCCGATGCGCACGTCCGTCCCGGACCGTACCAGCGCCTAGCAGCAGCAAGGTCCCTTTCCGACCCGATCCCGACGTGGTTCACTTACCTCGCGCCCGTCGCACAGAGGGGGGAGATGGATCTCAGCAAGCTCTCGCCGGCGGAGAGGATCATCGCCGGGTGTGGCGCCGCCCTTCTGATCCTCTCGGTCTTCCCCTGGTTTGGTTGGGCCCTGGGTCCGATCGAGATCCGGCACGACGCCTGGGACAACCCCTTGACCCTGGCCGCCGTCGTGATCGGCACCGTGATGGGCGCTCAGGTGATCGCCGCTCGCTCGACCAAGTCCAACGTGCGGTCCAAGGTGAAGTGGGGCCAGGTACACCTGGTCCTCGGTGCCGCCGCCTTCGGGCTGGTGGCCCTGCAATACATCCTCGGCGACGAGTTCCGGCTGGCCGGCGACAGTGTCGACCTGGAGCGGAAAGCGGGCCTCTTCCTGGGCCTGCTGGCATCGGCCGGACTGGCCTACGGGGGCTTCCGCAAGAGCAAGGAACCGGAGGCCGCGTCCCCCGGCTTCATGGGCTGACCGGAGGCGGCAGTTCCTAGCCGCCGACCCCCACCCCGCCCAGCACCTCCCCCATGCGGGAGCCGAGCTCGGTGGGGGTGACTACCACGTGGGCCCCTGCCGCCTCGAGGGCCGCGACCTTGGCCGCCGCGCCCCCGCTGCTGCCCGACACGATGGCGCCGGCGTGGCCCATGCGCCGTCCGGGCGGCGCCGTCATCCCCGCCACGTAGGCCACGACCGGCTTGCTCATCGAGTCAGCGATGAACCGGGCCGCCCGCTCCTCGTCGTCGCCACCGATTTCGCCGATGAGGATCACCGCCTCAGTCTCGGGGTCGGCCTCGAACGCGTCCAGGCAGTCGATGAACCGGGTGCCCGGAAAGGGGTCGCCCCCAATCCCGACGCACGTGGTCTGGCCGATGCCCTGCCGGGTGAGCTCCTGGAGCGCCTGGTAGGTCAGGGTGCCGGAGCGAGAGATGATGCCCACCGGCCCGCCCGGCCGGGCGATCTCCCCCGGCGTGATCCCGACGTTGGCCCGCCCGGGCGAGATGATCCCCGGGCAGTTCGGCCCCACCAGCCGGGTTCCGGGATGCTCGGCCTCCAGCTGGTTCACCAAACGAAGCTCGTCGTGGGCGGGAATTCCCTCGGTGATGCATACGACCAGTCGCACGCCCGCCTCGGCCGCCTCGATCACCGCCCCCGCCGCGGCGCGCGCCGGCACGAACACCAGGCTCGTGTTGGCAGCCGTCTCCCTCACTGCCTCGCTCATTGAGTCGAAGACCGGGATCCCCTCGACGTCGGTGCCGCCCTTGCCCGGCGTCATCCCGGCCACCACCTGAGTGCCGTAGGCCCGGTTGCGAAGGCCGTGGAACCGTCCTTGGCTCCCGGTCAGGCCTTGCACGACGACACGCGTGTTCTCGTCCACAAAAACGCTCACAGCCCGAACCCCTCCCCGGCGCGAGTGGGCTGCCCGTCGGGCGTCGTGCCGGCGGCGAGGGCGACAGCGGCCTGGGCCGCCTCGAGCATCGTGGGCTGCGAGACGAGGCGGTCGGAGACGTGGCCGGCGAGGAGCGCCCGTCCGTCCTCGGCGTTGGTGCCGTCCAGCCGGACGACAATCGGGCTGCGAAGCGACACTCGGGCCATGGCCGCCAGGATCCCGGTGGCCACCTCGTCGCAGCGAGTGATCCCCCCGAAGATGTTGACCAGGATGGCCCGCACGTTGTCGTCGGAGTCGACCACTTCCAGGGCGGCGGCGATCACCTCGGCACCCGCACCTCCGCCGACGTCCAGGAAGTTGGCGGCATCGCCGCCTGCCTGGTTGACGACATCCAGGGTGCTCAGCACAAGGCCGGCGCCGTTGCCGATGATGCCTACCGTCCCGTCCAGCCCGACGTAGTTCAGCCCCCGCTCCTTGGCCCGCCGCTCCCGTTCGTCGTGCCACCCGGCCGTCTCCCACTGCTCCCACTCCGGGTGACGGAAGCGGGCGCTGTCGTCCAGGCTGACCTTGGCGTCGAGGGCGACAAGGCGGCCCTCGCCGGTGACGATGAGGGGATTGACCTCGACGAGGTCGGCGTCACCCTCCCAGAAGGCCCGGTAGAGCTGGCACACGAAGAGGGCGGCACTGTCTCGCAGGTCCTCCCGGAGTGAGGCCGCTTCCACCACCTTGCTGGCCTCGGCCATCCCGAGAC
>JALZEC010000394.1 GCA_030862235.1 Actinomycetota bacterium
CACCTTCTGGCTCGTCGACTGCCTCGCGCTGGTGGGGCGCCGGGACGAGGCCGTCGCGCTCTTCGACCGTGTGCTGGGCCTGCGCAATGACGTGGGGCTGTTGGCCGAGCAGTACGACTCACGCGCCGGGAGACTGGTCGGGAACTTCCCGCAGGCGTTCTCCCACGTCGGGCTCGTGAACACCGCCTCGCACCTGTCGGCGCGTGGTGCTCCTCCTCACTCGGCCGGTCGAATCGGCCGAGCGTGAGAGCTCAGGCGGTCGTCACCGGCCGGGCAGGTGGTGCACTTTTCGCTGCCCGATTCCGGTCCAGTGGGCGCCCGGTGTCATCCGTCGGCCCGTCACCGCCCTGGCACCCGGCCCGCGACGCGCTCCCCTTCGGCGATTCGGCCCACAAAGCGAAGCCATGCGGTTGATCACCTTCGAGTCGACCCGGCGATGGCGGTCGCCGGGCGTCTGCTGGAGTCACCGGTTTTGGAGACCTATAACTTGGCCGACTCGCCAGGGGCTTTCGCCGTCACCGCTCGCCTGGGAAGAGCGGGGCACTCGACCTGGAATCGCCGTGGCGCCGGGAGGACATCTTCTGCGATGACCCCAACGGTCTTACTCGCTTGCGGGCACCAATCTCGGGGCAACACCGGCCCCTCCGGCGTGCCGAAACGCGGCTCATGAGGTTGGCGACACGTCGAGGCGGTCCTCAAAGACGCCGCAGACCGTCTGGCCGCGGGCCACGGGGTCCGACGCCCGCGGACCGGTTCTCGATGAAGCGTGAGCCAGCCGAACTCGAACGGCGCCGCGCGCGATGTAGGTCGAGGCCCCTTGGCGAATGCCGTTTCGCCGTCGCTCCGAGCCGGTGAAGAGGCAGGCGTCCCAGGCCGCTACGGCGCTCGGACCGCTACTTCAGTGACGGCCGGGGGTTCCGGCCGCTTGTGTACCCTCGCGCCTTTCGACGAAGAGCAGAGGCAGCCCTCCCGCGCGCGGGCAGGCGAGTCGAGGGTCGGAATCCGGCGTCGTGGGGCGGTGGGTTAGTCACCTTCCCGGCGGACCAAGTCAAACGAGGAGCGACATGACGAAGGGAAGGATCATCCATTGCCTCGGCCTCTCGGTGGGAGTGCTGCTAGCTCTCGCCGGGTCGGCTCAGGCGGATCGGCACGTGGTCAAGTATCGGCACGCCTATCCGCTCGCCGACGCGAAGCGCTCGGTGGTACAGGGGCAGCAGGTGGGCGCCGCCGCGAGGAACGCCCGCCCCAGCTGTCGCATGCCCCGGGCCTCGCTGTCGCTCGCTCGCCATCAGCGCGCCATCGAGCTCCGGCAGGTCTCCATCAACCTGCGGACCTGCCGAGCCGTCTTCGAGCGGGGTGCTCCTCCGAAGGGGACTGAGGGCTCGCCTTCGGAGAAGCCGCAGAGCGCCGGAGCCGCTCGGGGCGATGCAGGCGGGGCCACCGGAGTGCACGCGGCCCAGCGAGAGTTCACCTGGGGCGGCTCCTCGAGGGCTTGGTACACGGACGCCCGTAACGGCAGGACCCTGCACGTGGTCCGGTCCGGCGCCGTTTGGAGTGCGTCGGGCGGCTGCATCGGCGACAACAGCGTCTTCTACCGGACGTTCGCCGACGCGGCCACTGGGTGGTTCCATGTTTCGCGCCGGTGGTCCTATATCAACGACAGGTGCCGCTACCTCATCTCCTCCACCAACGCTCGCTTCCGCGACCGCAACTTCACGGGCTGTGATGACGGCCCCGAGGTCGACGCCTTTTACAACCGCGTCAGGTTCGTCGGTTATGCGAACGGCAACATGAGGGGGAGCAGGACGAGCTGGACCGAGCCGAGCTGTTTCCCGGTGCTCGTCGCCCATCTCGCTCTGTACAGGCGGGGCGCTAGTAGGTAGACGGTCCCCCAGGAGCACGAGAGGTCTTGAGACCCGTGGTCCCGATCGACCGGGACCACGGGTTCGAGCGTCCGCGTACTGTCGCTCAACGGCGCCCTCGATGCCGCGGCACGCTTCTGCCACCTCGTCTACGGGGTGGGCGGGGGACGGACCGGCGCCGGCTTCGGACGCGAGCGCTGGCGACGATCACGGGAGCCGTCCGAGCAGGTGGTTGCCGACCGTCCGAGCGTTCGGATTACCTGCGGAGTGATGTCCGGGGAGCTACCAGCGCTCGCGGAGCTCAGGCGTCACGAAAGTCCTCCGCCCCTACGCGGTGGCCCTCCGCTGACGGCGGCTTGATCACCGAAGTTCCGGGTCCGGGTAGGGGCACCGGTTTTGGAGACCGGTGCTCTCGTCTCCTGAAGACCGCCCAGATC
>JALZEC010000429.1 GCA_030862235.1 Actinomycetota bacterium
CGAGCACCAGCCGGCGGACGGCGTCTTCGACGTCCACCTCGGCGCTCCAGTACTCCTCGTCGGCCGGCGTGAGTGGCAGCTCGTAGGCCGCGCAGGCCAGGTGGGGGAGCAGGACGAACGGGTTCGCCGGGTTGATCACTGCGGGCTCGGGCGACCGGGTGAAGATCTCTGTCGGATGGGCGAGGTACCACTGGTCGAGCTGGTCCTCGCCGGCGACCAGAACCGCGGCGGCGTGCTGGCGAGTCCGCCCGGCCCGGCCCGCCTGCTGCCACAGCGAAGCGATGGTGCCGGGGAAGCCGTTGAGGAGGCAGGCGTCCAGACCTCCGACGTCGATCCCCAGCTCGAGCGCGTTGGTCGCGGCCACACCCAACAGCTCGCCCCCAAACAGCTGCCGTTCGATGTCGCGCCGCTCCCGGGCCAGGTACCCGCCGCGGTAAGGACGGACCTGGCGGCGCAGGTCCTCGGGCAGGCGTCCCCGAGCGGCGGCCGCCACCAGCTCCGCACCCTTGCGGCTGCGGCTGAAGGCGATGGCCCGGTAGCCGGCCCGAACGAAGGCGGCCAGCAGGGCGGCCGTCTCGCCGATCGAGGACGCCCGCGCCCCCTCCGCCTCGTCCACGAGCGGTGGGTTCCACAGGGCGAAGATGCGCTCGCCGCGAGGGGAGCCGTCGTCGGTCACCTCCTCTACCGGGAGTCCGCAGAGGGCGGAGGCGAGGGCCCCTGGCTGGCCGATGGTCGCCGACCCGAAGACGAAGGTGGGCGACGAGCCGTAGCGGGCGCAGACGCGCCGGAGGCGGCGGAGGAGGTGGGAGACGTGGGTTCCGAAGATCCCCCGGAGAACGTGCAGCTCGTCCACGACCACGTACCGGAGGCGAGCGAGGAAACGCGCCCACGGCTCGTGCCGGGGCAGGATGCCGACGTGGAGCATGTCCGGGTTCGTCAGCACCGCCGTGGCTGAACGGCGCACCTCCGCCCGCTCCGGCGGGGGGGTGTCGCCGTCGTAGGTCGCTGGCACCAGGCCGGGAACGTTCAGCTGGCGGAGGGACCGCAACTGATCCTGAGCGAGGGCCTTGGTCGGATAGAGCAGGAGAGAGGTGCCGGCGGGGCGCTCGACAGCCGCCTCGGCGATGGGCAGCTGGTAGCAGAGGGTCTTGCCCGACGCCGTGCCCGTGGCGACGGCGACCGATCGTCTTGACCGCGCCAGGTCGACGGCCCGAGCCTGGTGCACCCACAGTCCGTCGGCCGGGAGGCAGTGGGCCACCGCGTCCGGGAGGGGACGGGCGAGCGATCCATAACGGGCTGGGCGAGCCGGAAGCCGCTCGAGGTGGACAAGCTGTCCGGAGGTGCTCAGGCCGGCCAGGAGATCCTCGAACTCGGGCATCGCCTCAGGTTTGGGCGCCACCTGGTCAAGGTAGGGGAGTGCGGTTGCGACCGCGTTCGGGGCGATCTCGACCGGCTAGGTTAAACGAGACACAGGAGGGTCGATGGATCTCGGTTTGGACGTCACCGAACGCGACGGCTACGCGGTGCTGAGCGTGCGTGGGGAAGTCGACGTCTACACCGCGCCGAAGTTCCGGGAGCGCCTCATCGAGCTGGTGAGCGACGGGAAGCACCAGATCATCGTCGACCTGGAAGGCGTGGATTTCCTCGACTCCACCGGTCTCGGGGTGCTTGTCGGAGGCTTGAAACGGCTCCGCAGTCACGAGGGTGACCTGCTCCTCGTCTGCACGCAGAGCCGCATCTTGAAGGTGTTCGAGATCACCGGCCTCACGAAGGTCTTCTCGATCTACGACTCCGTGGACGACGCCGTCTCTCGGTCCTCCTGAGGAGCCCCCGGCCTTGAGCGGACGGTAGGCGTCACATGTCCGAAGTCGTCGAGCTCGAGATCCCGGCTCGCCCGGAGTTCGTCGCCCTCGCCCGCCTCGTCGTCTCGGCCATGGCATCGAGCGACGCCGTCCTCTCCGACGACCAGATCGACGACCTCAAGCTTGCGGTGTCGGAGGCCTGTACGAACGCCATCGAGGCCCACGACGCCATCGCTACGGAGGAGCGCGTCCTGCTCCGCTGCTGGTCGGACGACCAGGCACTGCGGGTCACCATCGAGGACCGGGGGCCGGGCTTCGACCCGTCCACCCTCCCCGACCATCCGCCGCCCACGGATCCGGACCGGCTCAAATTCGAGCGAGGGCTCGGGATCCCCCTCATCCGGGCCTTGGTGGACGAAGTGGAGATCGCCTCGTCCGGCGATGGCACGCACGTGCGCCTGGCCATGCGCCACGGCGACAGGCGAAGCCGGCTGGAGTGACGTTCCGAGGGAGCGGACTGGCGGCATAGCCGCGTCGTTTTGTGAAGATGGAAGGGTGGTCCGTGGCGCGGGTCACTGGAGGTGCTGGACATGCCGTTCAAGAAGATGCTCCGCCATCTGACGACGCCGATCTCCGAGCTCGACACGGAGCGGCTCAAGAAGTTCTGCGCCGGGCACTCCGAGTGCGTGGCGATCGACGAAGCCCAGCCGCGCCAGGAGGTGAGCCTGGTTGGGGAGATCGCGTCGGTGCGGATCGTGCCCCGGGCCGGTGCCCCCTCCCTTGAAGCGAACATCACCGATGGCACCGGTGGTGTGGTTGCCGTCTGGACTGGTCGCCGCCGTATCGCGGGCATTGGTCCCGGAAAGCGCCTCATGATCAGCGGCCGAGGCGCCCCGATCGGCCCAGGCGGCCGCCTCCTCTTCTACAACCCGCGCTACGAGTTGCTGTAGTGGTCGTCTCTTAACCCGGAGGCCCTGCGCACGTTCGGCTGAACAGGGGCCTTACGGGGGAGACGACTCGCCGTCAGCTGCCGCTGACGGCGGCTCCCCCGTGGACCGCGCTGCGCGGCTGCCCACGAGCAGCGCCTTCACCGGCTCCTCGGACTCTGGGGTGACGAGGACGAGTACTTCGTCGCCCGTCTCCATCACCGTCTCACCCCGAGGGACGACCACGTGACGCTCGCCCCGGATCACAGCGACGATCGTCGCGTCGCGGGGTACGCCGAGCTCGGCGATGGCCTTGCCCACGGCGGGGGACTCCTCGGCCAGCGTCACCTCCACCAGCCCGGCGTCGCCGAACTGCATGAGCCGGACCAGTGAGCCCACGGCGACCGCCTCTTCCACCAGGGCGGTGAGGAGGTGGGGGGTGGAGACGGAGATGTCGACGCCCCAGGACTCGTTGAACAACCACTGGTTCTGCGGGTGGTTCACCCGGGCGACCACCCGGGGGACGGCGAACTCCTGCTTGGCCAGAAGGGAGATGACGAGATTGTCCTCATCGTCGCCCGTCGCGGCGACCACCACGTCGAACTGCTCCAGGCCCAGCTCTTCGAGCAGGACCGGCTCGCAGGCGTCGCCCTCCACGACGGTCACGTCGAGGGCAGCCCGGACCCGGTCGGCGATGTCGGGGTCCTGCTCGACGAGCAGCACTTCGTGGTCGGCCTTGAGGTCGGCGGCGATGTAGCTCCCGACGTTGCCGGCGCCGGCGATGGCGACCTTCACCAGCTCACCTCCGGGATTCTTCGGTCGGGTTGTGCAGCCGGTGCTCGAACTCGTCCATGGCGTCGCGCCGGACCATGAAGTGCAGCACGTCCCCTTCCTGGCCCACCAGGCCCGGCCCTGGTAGGCGAGCCTCGCTCCGGCGGGTGAGGAGGACCAGCTGGAAGCGGTCGCCCTCGTCCAGCTCGCCGAGCTTGCGTCCTGCCCACTCTTCGGGCAGGGCCCGCTCGAGCAGGGCGGCCGACCCGCTGGCGTCGGTCCACTCGGTGACCGCCTTCTCCGGGAACAGCCGGCGCAGCACCTGGTCGGTGGTCCAAGCGACGGCGGCCACCGTGGGGATCCCCAGGTTCTGGTAGATCCGGGCCCGCTTGGGGTCGTAGATGCGGGCGACCACGTCCTTGATCTCGTACGTCTCCCGAGCGATCCGGGCGGAGAGGATGTTCGAGTTGTCGCCGTTGGTGACGGCGGCGAAGGCGCCTGCCTCGCGGATGCCGGCCTCCTCCAGGTGCTGGCGGTCGAACCCGAACCCGTGCACCGTCCGGCCGTTGAAGCGGAGGGGGAGGCGGCGGAAGGCGTTGCGGTTCTTGTCGATGACGGCGACGGTGTGGCCGCCCGCCTCCAGGGCGGCGGCCAGCTCCGAGCCCACGCGCCCACACCCGACGACAACCACGTGCACGGGGATAGCGAACACCCGCCGTACTGGCACCTGCAAACCCAGGAACCGGGTCCCGCCGAGTCGAGTGCCTTCAGAGGCCAGGACTACCGTTCGCGCCGTGTATCAGTTACTAAAGCGGCTGATCGTCGGCCGGCCGCTCGCCGAGCACGAGCGTGAGGGCCAGCGCCTCCCCAAGTCGATCGCCCTCGCCACCTTCTCCTCGGACGCCATCTCCTCCACCGCCTACGCCACCGAGGAGATCCTCCACGTGGTCGCCCTGGGCGCTGCCAGCCTGGCCCTCGGTCTGTCCAAGCTGGTGCCGATCTCGATCGTGGTCGCGGTCCTGATCGCCATCGTCGTGGCTTCCTACCGCCAGACGATCTACGCCTATCCGAACGGCGGCGGCGCCTACTTGGTGAGCCGCGACAACTTGGGCCGCTACCCGTCGCTCGTGGCCGGGGCCTCCCTGCTCGTCGATTACATCCTCACCGTCGCCGTGTCGGTGTCTGCCGGCGTGGCCGCCATCCTCTCCCTGCCCGCCTTCCGGGATCTCCGCAGTCAGCGCGTGACCATCGGCCTGGTGCTGATCGCCATCATCACCCTGGCCAACCTGCGGGGGTTGAAAGAGTCGGGAGCCCTCTTCGCCGTCCCGACCTACGCCTACATCGGCAGCTTGGCCCTGCTCATCTGCTACGGGCTCCTCAAGGAGTTGTTCGGCGACCTCGAGCCCCTTCCGCCGCCGTCCGAGGCGGAGTTCCACGGGCAGCTGACCGGGGGGACGCTGGGCATGCTCGTCCTTCTCCGGGGGTTCTCGTCCGGTGCCGTGGCCCTGACCGGTATCGAGGCCCTGGCCGACGGCGTCCCCGCCTTCCGCCGGCCGTCGGCGAAGAACGCGGCCACCACCCTCACCATCATGGGCGTGATCCTCGCCACGCTCTTCTTCGGGGTGTCCGTGCTGGCCCACCATCTCGGCCCCCACCCGAGCGAGAACGAGACCGTGATCTCCCAGATGGGCAGGGCCGTCTACGGGGGCGGGCCGATCTACGTCATCCTGCAGTTCGCCACCGCGGCCATCCTCACCCTCGCGGCCAACACCGCCTTCGCCGACTTCCCCCGGCTGTCGTCGATCATCGCCCGCGATGGCTTCCTTCCCCGGCAGTTCGCCAACCAGGGCGACCGGCTCGTCTTCTCCAACGGCATCGTGTTCCTCGGGATCTCCGCCAGCATCCTGCTGATCGCCTTCGGCGGCATCACCACCGCCCTGATCCCGCTCTACGCCGTGGGCGTCTTCACCTCCTTCACCCTCAGCCAGTCGGGCATGGTCATGCACCACCGCAACACGAAGGGGACGGGGTGGAAGCGGGGAATGGTCATCAGCGCGATCGGGGCCACCGCCACGGGGATCGTCCTGGCCATCGTCGCCATCTCCAAGTTCACGGCGGGGGCGTGGCTGCCGGTTGTCGTCATCCCTGCGATCATCTTCCTGCTCGTGGCCGTCAAGCGGCACTACGAGCGAATCTCCAAGACGCTCGAGATCCGGCCCTCGGACGTGCGGCCCGTCTCCCTCAACCACACCGTGGTCATCCTCGTCGGCCGCGTCCACAAGGGGGTTCTGAAGGCCCTGGCCTACGCCAAGTCCCTCCGGCCCCAGCACATCCTCGCCGTCTACGTCTCCTACGACGACGACGATCGGGAGAGCATCGAGAAGCAGTGGGACGAGTTCAAGCTCGACGTGCCCCTCGAGATCATCCCCTCGCCCTACCGTGAGCTGGTCGAGCCGGTCGAGAGGTTCTTGGACGACCTGGACGCCCGCTGGGACAACGACACGATCACGGTGATCATCCCCGAGTTCGTCGTGGGGAAGTGGTACGAGCAGATCCTCCACAACCAGAGCGCCCTCCTGCTCAAGGGCAAGCTCCTGTTCCGGGAGGGCATCGTGGTGACATCGGTCCCCTATCACGTGGCGACCGACGGCCAGGAGGAGGATCCGGCGGCCGACGCCGCTCGGCGCTGACTCAGGAGCCCCCGTCCTCGACAGCCAGACCCTCCCGCCGGCAGTAGTCGGGCCAAGGGAGCGGCGGCTCCCCGTCGATCTGGCGCACGAACTCCTCGAGGAACCAGCGCCGGAAGGCCAGGGCCGCCGGCGGCGTGGCCAGGGTCAGCAGCTCCTTGCCCTCGCGGCAGAACCGGTCGGCCTCGTCCAGCATGGCGTCGAGCTCGATCGTCGCCTGCCGGGCCTCGGGGGGTACTCGGTAGACGAGGTCGAGCGCGCTCTCACCCCGTTCGAGCGCGGATTCGAGCCGCATTGTCTGCTCGGTGGAGAAGGCGCTGAAGCGCTCCCCCAGCTCGGCCACGAGGGCGAGCAGCCGCCGCGGGACCGACCGCCCCTCGTCCACGTCGCGTTCCTTGATGAGGGCGAACTCCCGGAGGAGCTCGTCGCTGTGCTCGGCCGCGCTCCGGTACACCTCGAGCGGGAGCTGCTCGATCCGCACCTCCACGAGATCCGGGCCTGGGGCCTCGTTCATCACCAGGTGCGTTCGCGGACCGCCAGGCGGGGCGCCCCACCCCCTCCGCCGCGGCCCCGGCCGTGGTCGGTGCCGTCCCGTTTCTCGGCCCGAGCCAACTCATCCAGGTCGAACTCGTCGAAGTCGAAGAGCGCCACCTCGTCCTTGGACCCCGAGGGGGACTGGTCGAGCTCGAACCACACCCGCTTCCCCGACTCCGTGGCCTCCGAACCCCAGTCCGTCGCCAGGCGCTCGACGAGGAGCAGTCCCCGCCCGGTTCCCGAGAGCTCCGAGTAGTGCTTGCGGACGGGCATCCGCGCGTTGTCGTCGTGGACCTCGACGCGGAGCCGCTGGGGGACGATGCGGGCGACGACCTCGATGGTCGTCCCGGCGTGGAGGATGGCGTTGGCGACCAGCTCGCTGACCAGCAGCGTGGCGATGTCGACGAGGGCATCGCAGCGCCAGGAGCGCAGCGTCTCGTCGAGAAGACGGCGGGCCTTCCCGGCGCTGGCCGGGTCGGCGGGGAACCGGGCACGCACCTCGTAGGACGTCATGTGCCATGAATTCTAGGGACCCAGCACGCCTCGGCGTTTCTCCCCAGCACCACCCCGGTTTCAGTTCAGAGCAGGAAAAGGGTGGTTATCATCCTGCGAAAGATGACAGGACCGCTCTCGAAATCGGAACGTGAGACGCTGAAAGCGATCTATCGACTGGCGCACAATGGGAGTGAGGCGCACACCGGAGCCCTGGCCGAGTCGCTCAAGGTCTCGCCCGGCACCGTAACCGCCACCATCAAGCGCCTGGCGGAGCGGGGCCTGCTCAACCACAAGCTGTACCGGGGCGTGGAGCTGACTCCCGCTGGGCAGCGAGCGGCCGTGGGCGCCATCCGCCGCCACCGCATCGTCGAGCGGTTCCTGGCCGACATGCTCGGCTACGCGTGGAACGAGGCCGACCGGCTGGCGGGGTCTTTCGAGCACGAGCTGCCGCAGGAGGTGGAGGACCGGCTGTACGTCGCCCTCGACCGGCCAACGTCCTGCCCTCACGGGTTCCCCATCCCGGCGCCGGAGGTGGCCGAGATCCCCACCCTCCCCCCGCTCTACGACCTCGAGCCAGGGGACGTGGCCGTCGTTGCCGTCCCCGGCTGGGTCGACCAGGCGGTCGTGGAGTTCCTCGGCACGCTGGGGCTGCGGCCAGGCGTGCGCGTGGAGGTCCTGGAGAAGCATCCGTTCGACGGCCCGCTCGTGGTGCGGGTGAACGGCCAGGCGAGAACCCTGGGCGACAAGGTCGCTCGGCAGATCTATGTGAAGACCGTCGGGAGGCATGACCCGCCTCCGGCGGCACAGCACGAAGCAGACGACCCGGCCGGCGGTCGGGCACACAACAGGGAGGACCGATCGGCATGACGATGCTCGCAGCCGAGGGTGGGTACCAGTCGTTCGAGCTGGGCGGGGCCGAGTGGTTCTGGCTCGTCTTCTCGGCGGCAACGGCCATCCTCGCCCTCGTCGTCGGGTTCGCGCTGTCCAAGGGCGTCCTTCAAGCCGACCAGGGCACCCCGAAGATGCAGGAGATCGCCGGGGCGATCCAGGAGGGGGCCATGGCCTACCTCCGGCGGCAGTTCCGCACCATCGCCGTGATACTCGTCCCGCTGGCGGTCCTCGTGTTCCTGACCTCGACACGGGTGCTGCGACCCGACGAGACCGAGGCCCTGTCCTTCGCCGAGTCGGGAATCTTCCGCACCCTCGCTTTCCTGGCCGGCTGCCTCATGTCCGGCCTGACCGGCTTCATCGGGATGAGCCTGGCCGTCCGGGGCAACGTCCGCACGGCGGCGGCCGCCCGGGCCGGTTCGCTCGCCGGCGCCCTCAAGGTCGCCTTCCGCACGGGTGGCATCGCCGGCATGTTCACGGTCGGTCTGGGCCTGCTCGGGGCCACCGCGATCATCATGCTGTTCCAGAACACGGCGACGGCCATCCTGGTCGGGTTCGGCTTCGGCGGGTCCCTCCTCGCCCTGTTCATGCGGGTCGGCGGCGGCATCTTCACCAAGGCGGCCGACGTCGGGGCCGACCTGGTGGGGAAGGTGGAAGCGGGCATCCCCGAGGACGACGCGCGCAACCCGGCCACCATCGCCGACAACGTGGGCGACAACGTGGGCGACTGCGCCGGGATGGCGGCCGACCTGTTCGAGTCCTACGAGGTCACCCTGGTCGCCTCGATCATCCTCGGCTTCGCCGCCTTCGAGTCGATCGGCCTCAACCCCGCCCTCGGCGTCATCTTCCCGGTCATCGCCCGCGCCCTCGGCGTGCTCGCGTCGATCGTCGGTGTCTACATGGTCCGGGCTACCGACAACGACAAGACGGCAATGGCGCCTATCAACCGCGGATTCGCCACTGCCGGCCTCCTGACGGTCGCGGGGACGTTCCTCGTCGCCCAGTTCTATGTGGGCAACCTGCGGGTCTTCTGGGCGGTCGTGGCCGGCCTGGTCCTGGCCCAGGTCGTGAGCCGGCTGACCGAGTACTTCACATCCACCGAGACGGCACCGGTCCAAGAGATCGCCGAGTCGACTCGCACCGGCCCCGCCACCACCGTGCTGTCCGGGATCAGCTCGGGGCTGGAGTCGACCGTGTGGGCCGTCGTGGCCATCGCCGTGGCCATCGGCGTGGCGATCGCCCTGGGGGAGGGGAACATCCAGTTCTCGCTCTACCTCGTCGCACTCACCGGTATGGGCATGTTGGCCACCACCGGCGTGGTCGTGTCGGAGGACACCTTCGGTCCGGTCGCCGACAACGCCGCCGGCATCGCCGAGATGTCGGGTGAGTTCGAAGGTGAGCCGCAGAAGATCATGGTGAGCCTCGACGCGGTGGGCAACACCACCAAGGCGATCACCAAGGGGTTCGCCATCGGCTCGGCCGTGATCGCCGCCGTGGCCCTGTTCGCCTCGTTCATCGAGACCATCGGCAGCGAGCTCAACCTGGGCGAGGTGGGCACCGCCCTGTTCCAGAACCCCCTGACCCAGATCAACGTGGCCGATCCCAAGACGTTCATCGGCCTGCTCGTGGGTGGCGCGGTCCCCTTCCTGTTCTCGGCCCTGGCCATCCGGGCGGTCGGTCGCACGGCGGGGACGGTCGTCCAGGAGGTGCGCCGCCAGTTCCGCGAACACCCGGGGATCATGGACGGCACCGAGCGGCCCGAGTACGGCCCCGTCATCGACATCTGCACCGCCGCCTCGCTGCGCGAGCTGACGACCCCCGCTCTCCTGGCTGTCCTCACCCCCGTCATCATCGGCTTCGGGATCAACTACCAGGCCCTGGGCGC
>JALZEC010000430.1 GCA_030862235.1 Actinomycetota bacterium
CGCCTGTCCTCTCTGCAAGCCCGGACGTCGACGGGCGGAGCGCGCCCCTGACCCCTCTAAGGAACGGCCGCGGCTTGCGCGGGGAGGTCACCGCGCAACGAGACCGGCCGGCTCGTGGTCGGGCGCCGCGCCTCCTCGTCAACGATGCGACGGATGCGGTCGATGAAGACCCGTTTGGAGAACGCGTCGGCATGGCGCTGCAGGGTCGCCGGGTCCCAGGGGCGGGCGGCTGAGGTCCTCACCGCGGCGAGAATCCGAGACGGCGTGGGCTCGTCGAAGTAGACACCGGTCACCCCGTCGCGAACCGTGTCGAGGAAGCCGCCCCACCGGAGCACGACCGCTGGCTTGCCGAAGGCGGCGCCTTCGAGCGGGGTCAGGCCGTAGTCCTCGTAGGACGCCGCGACTACGGCTCGGCAGTTGGCGTAGAGCCACCGGAGCTGGCCGTCGGAGGTGGTGCCGAGGAAGGTGACGTTGCGGCCTGCCATCTGCCGTAGCTGCTTGCCGGCGGGACCGGTTCCCACGACGACCAGACGCTGGTCGGGCAGTCCGGCGAAGGCTTCGACCACGCTGCCGACGTTCTTGTACGGGAGCAGACGGGAGACGGTCAGGAAGAACCCCGGTTCCAGCCCGTCCGCGGGGATGCGGGTGCCAGCCGGGTCGAGGGCGTACGGGGGCGGAATGACCTCCGCCTCGCGCCCGTAGACCGTCCGGATCGAGTCCTGGACAAGGGTCGAGTTGGTCAGCCACCGGGCCGGCCGTGCCGCCGCGACCTGATCCCACCGCAGCAACGGCTGCTTCAGCACGCTCATCGCGCCTGCGGCCAACGGGTGGGCCCGCTCACCGAGGTAGCGATCGGTCTGGTACAGCCACCGGGCCGGCGAGTGGCAGTACAGGATGCGCCGGCCGGTGACCTGGGCGCCGTGGCTCCATCCGCTCGTGCTGCACAGAACCACCGGCGCGGTGACGTGCAGTCGCGAGAACGCATCGGCCAGGAGCGGGAGGGCGAGGCGATGCCTGGCGCGGAAGGGCGCGACGCGGTCGAGGTAGGCGGCACGGACGTCGACGTCCCTGAACTCAGGGAACGTGCGCTCCGGGTGGTAGAGGGCGGTGTAGAGCGGAGCCCCTGGAAACGCTTCCAACATGGCCAGGACCACGCGCTCCGCTCCACCGCGCTGGGTGAGGTAGTCGTGGACGAGGGCGACGGGCCCGGTCATGCCGCGCTCCGTACCGTCACCCGGTGCTCGAGCACACAGCGGTAGAGGTCTCTGACCTGCGATGCGATCACCGGCGCCGTGAACGCCTTCGATGCGTCTCGCGCCGCCCGTCCCAGGCGCTCCCGTAGCTCGGGGTCGCTGGCCAGTCTCCGCAGCGCCGCCGCCAGCGCGGTCGGGGCGCCCGGGGGAACGAGGAGACCCGTGATGTCATGGGCGATCACCTCGGCCGGGCCGCCGCTGTCGGTGGCGATCACTGGGAGGCCGGCAGCCATGCCTTCCACCACGACCTGGCCGAAGGGTTCGGGGATCACCGAGGCATGGACGAGGACGTCCATGGCCGCCAGCTCCTCCTCGACGTCCTCACAGAACCCCAGGAACCGGACACGGCCGTCCAGCCCGAGCTCCTCGGTCAGGCGCCGAAGCTCGCGCTCGTACTCGTGCTCGCCGAACATCGGCGCACCGACGATGACCGCCTCCCAGGACCCGTCCCCCTCGGCCCTGGCGTTGGAAAAGGCCTGGGCCAGGGCCTGGAGGAAGACGTGCTGCCCCTTCCAGTGGGTGAGCCGGCCCACCATGCCGATGCGCAGTCGGGGGTGGTCCTGGCGGGGACGGCCTGGCTGGACCGGGCACCCGATGACGGCACGGGCGTGGTGGGGCCGAAGCCGGCTCCCCCGCCCGAGCATGGCCAGCGTGGCGTGAGAGTTGGCGACGATGGCGTGGGGCAGCCAGCGACCGGCGAGGCGCACCAGGCGCACGGCGGGCTTGGGCAGGTAGTCCGGCGCCACCCGGTCATGGACGTGCCACACCAGTGGCAGGCCGGCGAGCCTGGCGGCGAGGCCCCCGTACAGGTGGGCCTTGAGGGAGGTGGTGTGGACCAGATCAGGCTCGACCTGCCGCAGCCAGCGGGCCAGGCGCAGGACATAGGAGACCCACTGCCCGAGCACGGCGGGCGTCATTGCCCGCCAGCCCACCCGGTGGCGCGGCAGTGCTCTGACCTCCTCGGCGAGAGGCAGGACGTCGACGGTCACACCGCACTCCCGCAACCGGCGCACGAGAGGCCCGTCCTCAGCCAGCACGACGCGCGCTTCGACGTCGGACAGCGCAGGCAAGAGCCGTGCGAGAGCGAGCTCGGCGCCGGACAGCTGGGCGCAGTGGCCGATGAACGCCACACGGACCCTCCGTTCCCGGAACGGCGCCGTCTCCGAAGCCGGGGCCTCGGGGGCAACGACCTTCAGCAACATCGGGGCTAGTAGGCGCCCCGGCGAGACAGCAGAGCAGGCAGCGTCTTCACCAAGATGGCCAGGTCCGTCCACAGCGACCAGTTGTCGACGTAGAAGAGGTCGAGCCGGCGATAGTCCTCGAAGCTCGAGTCAGCCCGGCCGCTGACCTGCCACATGCCGGTGATCCCGGGCTTCACGACCAGTCGCTGGCGGAGATCGGAGGTCCAGAATTCGGCCTCTGCCGGAAGGGCCGGGCGTGGACCGACCAGGCTCATCTCGCCCCGGAGGACGTTCCAGAGCTGGGGAAGCTCGTCGAGCGAGAGGCGACGCAGGTGCCGACCGATCGGGGTGATCCGTTTGTCGCCCGGGTCCTTGTACAGCGGCCACCGCGGGTGGTTCCGATCGACCTGCGGGGGAGCCGCCTGGGGCTCTGTCCTCATCGTCCGGAACTTGAGCATCTTGAAGGTGGTGTTGTCCTTGCCGAGCCTTTCCTGCTTGAACAGCACTGGCTCCCTCGGAGCGGTGAGCTTGATGGCCAAGGCGATGGCGATGAACAGCGGCGACAGGAGAACCAGGGCGATGGCGGCGAGGGACAGGTCGAAGGCCCGCTTGGCCGTCGCCGGCCAACCTTTCAGCTGCACAGGCTCCACGTAGGCGACCGGGAAGCGGCCTAGGGACCGGACGGTCAGGCGCTTGGCCGCGATGTCCCGCAGGGACGAGGAGAGCTCGACGTGGATCCCGGCTTCGGTCAGCTGGCGGACAAGCGTGTTGACCGCTTGGAAGTCCATGCCCGTCGTCGCCACGATGACCGTGCTGGCCCCGGTGCGCTGGACCGCGTCGAGTGCGTCGTAGACCCTTCCGATCACCCGAGGTTGGTCGCCGGCTGCCTCGTCCTCACTGGCGCCGTCGTCGACCACCCCCACCACCCGGTATCCCAGGGCGGGGTCGGCGGTGAGCATGTCCGAGATCGCCCGGCCCTCGTGGTTCCACCCCACGATCACGACCGATCGCAGCATGTGGCCCCGCCGGCGGAGTCGGCGGAACGTCTCCCGCACCAGGGCCCGCTCCAGCGCGACGAGCACGACCCCGCACGCCAAGGTCAGCATCAGCCAGGCCCGGGAAACGAAGAACTTGAGCATGAAGCCGAGGAATGCCATGGCCACGACGCTCGCCATGGCGGCGTGGACGATCCGTCCGAACTCCTGGGCGATGCTCGAGATGTGGGTCGTGGAGTACAGGCGGTAGTGGAAGAAGAAGCTGATCCACACAGGGGCGGCGATCGCGCCGAGAATGGCGTACTGAGGGAGCCCGTAGTCGGGGACGCCCGAGCCCGGCACCAGCTCCAGGAGCACGAACGCCAGGGTGAGGGCGATGATCACGGTGACCACATCAGCCAGGACCACCAGGATCTTGGGAAGGCGGCGGGCCACTCGGCCGGCGCGCTCGGTTGCCGCCGGCACGGAAGCGCTTTCGCTCGTGCTGGCGGTCGACGGGCTCAGCTGGGGAACACCTCCCGTGGGGAGCCCGTCTTGCAGTTCCATCTGTTTCAACGTCGTCTGCCTTCGATCGGTGCGGGCCGGCCCGTACGCCGTAGCCGGCCGGACCTGGACCTCGCGGCGTCGTACCTGGTGTCCGCAGTGTTCCCATCCGGACGTAGCGGATAAACCTCTTAAATCGGACTAGACGGACTCACAGGGTCGGGAACGGTGGTCATCACGGGTAAGAGCGGTCGCGGGACGACCGTTCCCCTCGGGTACGCTGTCGTGATTGTCTGTTGTGTCCAACCTCACTGAGGAAGTCGGCCGGCTCCTCCGGATGCCGCAGCAGAAGCCGGAGTACGTCTTCCAGCCCCTCCAGGTCCTTCGGACCTTGGCCCGTCGTCGCTCGAGGCCCGAGACCTACGTCGTGGTCACGCTCCCCTGGGGCGTGCCGCTTCGAATTCGCCCCTCCGACAACATCGGTAGAGCCATCTGGAGGACGGGGATCTACGACCTCCCGCTGACCGAAGCCATCCTCCGCTTGGCCAGTCCGGGTGAGACCGCGGTCGACGTGGGCGCCAACATTGGGTTGATGACGGCCGCCATGGCTACCGCCGTCGGGAAGCGTGGCCGGGTCTTCTCCTTTGAGCCCCTGCCCGAACTGTTCGATGAACTGGGCGACAACGTCAACCGCTGGCTGGGCGAGCTCGGGTGGAGTCACGTCTGCACGGACGCGTCTGCCCTCTCGAACCGAGACGGTGTGGCGTCGCTGCGTGTGCCGACGAGTTTCGCCGCCAACAGAGGGACGGCGACGCTCCGGGCGTCAGCTGAGGAGCACGACGTGGTGACGGTTTCCGTGAGGACGCTCGACGGGGCGCTGGAAGGGGTCGAGCGTGTCGGCGTGCTCAAGGTCGATGTCGAGGGTCATGAGCTTCAGGTCTTTGAGGGCGCTCAGCGCCTACTCGAAGCAGGACGCGTCCGCGACATCCTCTTCGAGGACTATCACCCGTATCCGTCACCGGTCACCGAACGGTTGTCGTCGTTGGGGTACGAGATCCGATCCGTGCGTAAGGGGCTCCTCGGCCCGAAGCTCCTCCTCCCTGGCGGGAACCACTTCGACCCCTCGTTCGAGCTGCCGAACTATCTGGCGACGCGGGACCTGCAGCGAGCGACGGCGAAGTTCGCACCCATTGGATGGCGAGCACTGCGGCAACAAGGGGTGGGCCAGCTCACTGACGGAGGCTGACTTCGCGTCCGCTCGCCTCGGCCTCTCGTCCGAGCGCGGCACGACGTCCGAGGCGGCCGCTTCGGCCGATGGTCATGGCGACGGCCGTGAAGGCGGCGAATGCAGCCGCCGCCGCGGTTGCGGCCAGCGGCCACGGCAGGAAGGCCCGGGTCCCAGTGGCAACGGTGATGGCGATCGCGCCTCCTCCTGCGGCGAGGACCAGGCTCTGCAGGGGCAGTGGACGCACGGCGTCGAGCCGTGACAGCGGGAGCCACATGACGACGACGATCAGGGCGTTGGTGACCAGGGTGGCCGCCGCCGCACCCTCGTAGGAGTGGTTGGGGATGAGCCAGAGGTTGAGGGCGATGTTGACGACGAGCCCGACGACGGCGGCGATCGGGTAGAGCCGGTTGCGCCCCATCGCGACCAACGCGGTCAGGGCCAGGGAGGTGAACGCCGCGACACATTCGGCGCCGACCACCATTCGGGCGGCGTGGGCGCCCTCGGCATACTCGCTTCCGTACAGGAGCGAGATGACGGGACGGGCGAAGACGGCGAACTCCACTGCCACGAGGGTGCCAACCAAGGCGAGGGCGGTGAACGCCCGTCGGAAGGTGTCGGCGAAGGCCCGGGCATCGTCAGGCCAGGCCCGCACGAGGACAGCCAGGAGGGGAGGCATGAGTGCGGAGGGCAGGTAGTGGACGATGTCGACGAATTTGTATGCCACCCCGTAGACCCCGACCGCAGTGAACGTGTCGAGCTTCGAGAGCATGACCGAATCCACCCGGTAGGAGAAGCTCACCATCACCGCGCCTGCGGCCAGCGGCGCGGCCTCGCGGAGCAATGCCCGCCACTCAGCCCAGTCGACGTTGAGGCGGATCGGCTGCAGCTTGCGGACGGTGACCAGTCTCCAGGCCAGGATGAGTAGCTCGCAGACGACTGGCGGCACGGCGAACAGCACGACGGATCCTCGCCCGCCCACCGCGATCGCGGTGATGAGCCCGAGCTGGGCCAGCTGGCCGACCACACTGCTGAGGGCCACCGTGCCCATCCGCAGGTGCACGTGGAACACCGCTTCGATGGCGTGAGACGGCGTGGCCAGCAGCAGCACGATGCCGGCCACCAGCGTGGCCGACACCACCTCCGCCGGGTAGCGGGCCACAACGACGAACGCCACCGCCAGGGCGTAGACCACGAGCCCGAGGCACGACCGCAGCGCCACCAGGGTCCCCGCAAACGAGGCCTTGTCGCGCCCCTCGTCGACGAGGCCTTTGATGGCCATCCGCCCCAGGCCCAGCTCGGTGAACACCGCGATCATGCCGATCAACGAGAACACGAACGTGAACCGGCCGAACTCGGCAACCGATAGGCGGCGGACCATGATGATCGTGCCCAGCCATCCGAGAGCGGCGACCGCGTAACGCGCCCCGATCATGGCGCCCGCGTTCGTCGCCAGAGCTGCGAACCTGGGCTCCGACCCACCCAGGGTCAACCGGTCCCTCACGCGCAACACGACGTCGCCGGCGCGGCCACGGCCGGCGTCCTTGCCGTCACCACGATGGCCACGAACCTTCACATGCGAACCGCCGGTTCGGGCCGGCCGTTCATCCCGCTCGTACCTCCGGAGGGAGCCTGCTCGCGCTCTCTACCGGTCGGGGCCAGCCCCGTCGAGGTCCTGGACCGTCGGGTACCCACCGTCGCGTGACCTCTCGACCGAGCCGGCCGGGAATGAGCCCAGCACCCAGGAACCAGGCCGCCCGCCGGGCCCGATACGACCAGGGAAGGAGCGGGTTCCGAAGCGACGCCACCACACCTTTGGTCACAAGGGCCAGGCGCCGGTCGCCGGCGATCGGGTGGTTCGCAGGATCGAGCCGGAGCGAAGCCAGCCGGTAGCCGATGAAGGGCGCGTCCCAAATGTCGGTGGCCCGCTCGGGTACGCCACCGATCCCCAGCTCCCGGGCCAGACGGCGAACGTTCTCGTGGCCGAGCTCGATCAGCGCGACCTTCCGCCGGAGCCATTCCGGGCCCACGTCGATGGACAGGAAGTCGTTGGCGCCGTGGAACCGGTAGCAGGCGCCCACGACCCCCAGCGAGCGAATGGGGCCCAGGAGCGGCGTCAGTTCCGCCAGGTAGGCGTCGCAGTACGTCGGATAGTGCTCAGCGGGGAGCGGGAGCAGCCGGCGCAGCGCCCGGGCGGCGTAGACGTTCCCTGAGCTCGGGGGCCAGGGATACGCCCGGAAGCGCAGGATGTGGCGGAGAAGATCGCCGCTGGGCTGGTGGGTGGGGCGGCGAGGGATCGTGATCCCCAGGTCGATCCCCTCCGCATCGATCACGCGCATCATGAACTGCACCTTGGACAGGTCACGGTGTGCCGAGAGCTCGCCGGCGGCCGCCGCCGCCATGCCGGGCTCGAGGACGTCGTCGGCGTCGAGGAAGACGACAAGCTCGCCTCGGCACCGGGCGAAGCCAGCGTTGAAGGCGGAGCCTTGCCCGCCGTTCGCCTTGTAGATGGCCAGGACCCGGTCGCCGTAGCCGGCGATCACCTCACGGGAAGCATCGGTGGACCCGTCGTCGACGACCACGACCTCGACATAGGGCCACGTCTGACCCAGGGCGCTGTCGATGGCCGCGGGTAGGAACCGGGCGTAGTTGTAGTTCACGACGCAGATGCTGACCAGCGGAGGCATCTCGAGGTCGTCCAACTAGACGGGGGATGGGGCCAGCATGGGTTCGCCCCGCATGCCCTCCGGCACCGGGAGGCCGGCCAGGGTCAAGATCGTCGGCGTCAGGTCGAAAGCCGAGCGCTGGCCGAGATCCGCTCCCGCGGGAACACCTGGACCGACCACGAACACGAAGCCGTTCGAGCTGTGGCTGCCGGTGCGCATGTGCGGGTACGGACCGACGATGCCGACGGCCGGGTGCTCGAGGGCGTCCAACGCCTCGCTCCATACGATGAGCAGGTCGGCATCGGGCCCGTCGGGGGCGAGTGGGTCGTCGTCGCGGGGGAAGAGAACGTCGGCGACGGCCGGCCGTTCCGTGCGGGGATCGCGACACTGGCGAATAGTTGCCACGACCTCATCCCGCACCTTCCTGTAGTCGGCCGGCTCCACGATCCCGCGGCCTTCCCTGCCCCGGACGTTGAGACGGACATGGGCGTCGGCGAACGTGGGCACGACGAACCAAGGCATCTCGGGCCAGTGGCGTCGATACCAAGAAGAGACCTGGAAGTCGAGGTTTTCGCGGACGGGGCCGGTACCGGGTCCGGAGATGCCGGAGATGTCGGCCTCTGGCGGGGTGCTGAACCACAACGGCCCCACCGTCGTCGCCTGCGACCTCCCGGCCAGGCGCCGCGCCAACTGGTAGACGGGCGCGGGCGCTCGGCGCAGGGAGTGCCGGAGCAGGTCCCGTCGACCATCCCTGAACCGGTCCTTCATGAGCCCCTGCCAGTTCTGATGGCGGCCGGGGATCACCGGCGGGTACCCGGCGGCAGCCCAGGCCCCCTGGTGGGGATCGCGAAGCAGCGGCCGCGCAAAATGAAGCCGGTGGGCGAGCTCGGGCAGCAGGAGGGTGGCCGGGATGTCGTCTGAGGGCTTCATCCCGTGCAGGGCGAAGACGACGAGGGTGGCATCGGGCGGGAGAGAGGCCACGAATCGGCCGAGGCCGTCATCGACGGCCTGGCAGACCTCGACGAAGCGGGCTGCGCTGAGCTCGCTTGTCGGTGCCACACCGTGAAGGGGGTGCGTGTCGTCCACGCCGTGCCAGTAGTGGTGGCCGACGCTGTGCACCTCCGACATGCAGGTCAGGAACAGCCGCCAGTCCGGCACCCGCTCCTGGAGCCATCCCGCGATCTCGATCCTCCTGTGGGCGCCCAGCGCGCACGCCTCCGCCAGGTTGTCGATGTAGTCCGGCTCGTACCACCCGATATCGAAGTCGTTCCCGAATGCGGGGTTGGTCCCGAAGCGTCGGTCGATCTCGGTCAGCAACCCGGCGGGGCGCGACGCCCGCGGGTATTGAGGGGAGTGGGCGCCCCAAGCCGTGATCTGGTCCCCGGCGACGTCGTCGGCGATGACCGAGTGGATGAGGTCGAAGGCGACGACGGGGATGCCGGGCCCCAGCGCGTAGAAGGGGGTGGCGTCGAGGGTGCCCCGCCCGTAGGCCGCGTAGGTGCGGGGGTCAAAGTCGATCTGGCCCCACCAGCGATGGTCGAGAGCACTTTTGCCGGTGAGGAACTGCACCCACACCAGCTCGGACCGGTAGGCGTCGATGTTGCGGAGCCGGGCGCGAGCGCCGCGTTCGGAGATCTCCCTCAGGTGAGGGAG
>JALZEC010000007.1 GCA_030862235.1 Actinomycetota bacterium
AGGCCCGCTGGTTCGCCCGCTACCCGGGCGTGGTGGAGCGGGCGGCCGAGTACGGGCGGGCGTGCGCCTTCGACCTGGCCCTGGTCGCCCCCCGCCTACCCGACTACCCGGTGCCCCCGGGCCACACTGAGATGTCCTGGCTGCGTGAGCTGACCGCCCGGGGAGCAGCCGTCCGCTATCCAGACAACCCCAAGGCCCACGCCCAGATCGAGCACGAGCTGGCGGTGATCGAGGCCCTCGGCTTTCCCGGCTACTTCCTGATCGTGTGGGACATCGTCGAGTTCTGCCGCACCCACGACATCTACTGTCAGGGGCGAGGGTCGGCCGCCAACTCGGCCGTCTGCTTCGCCCTGGGCATCACCAAGGCCGACGCCGTGGGGCTCGGTCTGCTGTTCGAACGCTTCCTTTCCCCGGAGCGGGACGGCCCTCCCGACATCGACCTCGACATCGAGCACGACCGCCGGGAGGAGGCCATCCAGTACGTCTACGAGCGGTACGGGCGGGAGAACGCGGCCCAGGTGGCCAACGTCATCACCTACCGCCCCAAGTCGGCGGTGCGGGACATGGGCAAGGCCCTCGGCCACCCGCCGGGCGCCCTCGACGCCTGGTCCAAGCAGGTGGAGGGGTGGTGGCTGAAGGACCTGCCCGACGACACGGACATCCCCCAGTCGGTCGTCGAGCTGGCCCGCCAGGTCGAGGGCTACCCCCGCCACCTGGGGATCCACTCGGGCGGGATGGTGATCTGCGACCGCCCGGTGGTCGAGGTCTGTCCGGTGGAGTGGGGGCGGATGCCGGGCCGCAGCGTCCTGCAGTGGGACAAGGACGACTGCGCGGCGGTGGGCCTGGTCAAGATCGACCTGCTCGGGCTGGGGATGCTCACGGTCCTCCACCTGGCCGTGGACCTGATCCGTGACCACCACGGGGTGGAGATCGACCTGGCCACCATCCCTCAGGAGCCCGAGGTCTACGACATGTTGTGCCAGGCCGACTCGGTGGGGGTGTTCCAGGTGGAGAGCCGGGCCCAGATGGCCACCCTGCCCCGCCTCAAGCCCCGCACGTTCTACGACCTGGTGGTGGAGGTCGCCTTGATCCGGCCCGGGCCGATCCAGGGCGGGTCGGTCCACCCCTACATCCGCCGACGCAACGGCACCGAGGAGGTCACCTACCTCCACCCCCTGCTCGAGAAGTCACTGGCCAAGACGCTGGGTGTGCCCCTGTTCCAGGAGCAGCTCATGCAGATGGCCATCGACGTGGCCAACTTCACCCCCTCGGAGGCCGACCAGCTGCGCCAGGCCATGGGGTCGAAGCGCAGCCACCAGCGGATGGAGGCGCTCAAGGGCCGGCTCTACGAGGGGATGGCGGCCAACGGCATCACCGGGGAGGTGGCCGATCAGATCTACGACAAGCTGGCCGCCTTCGCCGACTTCGGCTTCCCCGAGAGCCATTCGGTGTCGTTCGCCTACCTGGTCTACGCCTCGGCCTGGATCAAGCTGCACTACCCGGCCGCGTTCCTGGCCGCCCTGCTCAACGCCCAGCCCATGGGCTTCTACTCGCCCAACACCCTCACCGCCGACGCCCGCCGGCACGGCGTGACCGTGCTGGGCCCTGATGTCAACGCCTCGGACTGGGTCTGCACGCTCGAACCCGCCCCGCCCGTCCGGGCGGAGGAGGGCGAACTGGGGTCGCAGAACGCCGTACTGGCCCCGTTTGGTGACCCCAGAACGGCGGGGGGCGCGTCCCCGGCCGTGCGCCTGGGTCTGAAGGAGGTCCGCAACCTCGGAGAGGACATGGCCAAGGCCATCGCCGCCGGCCGCTTGCGTGCCGGAACCCAATGTCAGCCGTACTCCTCGATGGAGGACCTGGTCCGCCGCACGGGGGTGGGGCTCCCCGCCTTGGAGGCGCTGGCCACGGCCGGGGCGTTCGGCTGCTTCGGGCTCGACCGGCGGGAGGCGCTGTGGGCGGCTGGGGCGGTGACCCAGGCCAGAGACGAGCGGCTTCCGGGGGTCGTGGTCGGGGCCGAGGCTCCGACCCTGCCGGCCATGTCCGAGCCCGAGATGGCCAGCGCCGATCTGTGGGCCACCGGAATTTCGGCCGATCGCCATCCAGTGCAGTTCACCCGGGAGCGGCTGACCGAGGCTGGTGCCCTCACCGTCGCCGCGCTGGCCGACGTTCCCCACGGCCGGCGGGTGGCCATCGGCGGCATCGTGACCCACCGCCAGCGGCCGGCGACGGCCGGGGGAACGATCTTCCTCAACCTCGAGGACGAGACGGGGATGGCCAACGTCATCTGCTCGGCCGGGGTCTGGGCCCGCTACCGCCGCCTGGGCCGGTCCGCCCCCGCCCTGCTGGTGTGGGGGCGGCTCGAGCGCTACGAGGGAGCGATCAACCTGGTGGCCGAACGGATGGAGAGCCTGTCCCTCGCCACCCAGCCCCTCCGGTCACGCGATTTTCGTTGAAACGGTCGAACCCTTCGGGGCGCCGGCACGTACCTCATGGCATGACGAGCACGACCATCACCCGCAGGATCGCCTTTGCCCTCCTCGCCACCGCCCTCGCCCTGGGCGCCGCCTGCGGCGATGACGACGACGACGGCACAGAATCGGCCGGTCAGGAGACGGCGACAACGGCGACCACCAGGGCTGCGGTCACGACCACGACACTGGCCGGGACCACGACCACCGCCACCGCGAACCGAATCACCATCCAGAACTTCACCTTCGCGGGGATCGACTCCACCCGGGCGGGGGACACGTGGACGGTGGCCAACCAGGACACCGTTCCGCACACTGTCTCGGCCGTGGACGGGTCCTTCCGGTGGGACGCAGCCGGCGGCGAGACCAAGACGTTCACGCACTCGCTGGCCGCCGGCTCGTATCCGATCCGCTGCGACATCCACCCGTCCCGCATGACCGGAACCCTCGTCGTGCGCTGACGACGCGCACGCCGGGACGGGTCGGGGACTGGGCAAACCCGAAAACCCCCGGAACACGAGTCGGTTTCGCGGGGTTGCCGTCCGGGGACACCGCAGCCATGGACGCCATCACCTTGCTCAAGCAAGATCACAAGACGGTGGAGGGGCTGTTCAAGAAGTTCGAGAAGACGGGCCCCAAGGCGCACAAGACCCGGCGCGACCTGGCGGAGAAGATCATCAAGGAGCTCTCCGTTCACGCCGCCATCGAAGAGCAGGTGTTCTACCCGGCGATCCGGGAGGCCGTCCCCGAGACGGAGGACAAGGTTCGGGACAAGGTCCGGGACACGATCAGCTCCCGCTCGTAGGTCCCACTGTCGACGAACCTCACCCACGACGCGCTCGTCGTCGGCGGCGGTCCGGCCGGGCTGAGCGCCGCCACCTGGCTCGCCCGGCACCGGCGTCGGGTGGCCCTGGTGGACGCCGGCGAGCGGCGGAACCGGTGGGTGGAGCAGACCCACGGCTACCTCGGCCTCGACCCGGTGGAGCCACGCGTGCTGACCGACCGGGCCATGGAGGCCCTCCTCCGGTACCCGACGGCCGAGGTCGTGTCCGGGCACGCACACGCCGCCGCCCGGAACGACGATGGGACCTTCACGCTCGAGGTGGACGACGGCTCGCAGCTCGTCGGCCGCCGGCTGGTCCTAGCCACGGGCGTGGAGGACCAGTTTCCGGAGGTTGAAGGGTTCTTCGACCATTACGGGGAGAGCGTGTTTCACTGCCCGACCTGCGACGGGTACGAGGCGCGCGACTGCCACGTCGTCGTGTTCGGCTGGAGCGAGCACGTCGCCGGCTTCGCTCTGACCCTGCTGGACTGGGCGGCCGACGTCACTGTCGTCACCGACGGGAGCCGGTTCGAGGGCGACGACGCCTGCCGGGCGGGCCTGGACCGCCACGGGGTGGCCGTCCTCGAGGACGACGCCGTCGCCCTGCACGGGCGCCGGGGTTACCTGCGCGGCGTCGAGTTGCACAGCGGCTCAACCATCCCCTGCGAGCTGGCCTTTTTCTCGATCTCCCACCGGCCCCGCATCGATCTGGCGGCGATGCTCGGATGCGAGCTGACCTCGGAGCACTGCATCGTGGTGGACGACAAGGGGCAGACGACGGTGGGGGGCATCTACGCCGCCGGTGACGTGACTCCCGGCCTCCAGCTGGTCCAGGTCGGCGCGGCAGAAGGCGCAGTCGCCGGGGTGAACTGCGCTCTCTCGCTGCGAGGAGAGGGGCCCGGTCCCGGTGCGCCGCCGCCCGCGCCCGACGCCGAGGACGAGGCGCGGGTCTGAACCGCTGGGCGCCGGGTACGGTGCCGCCGTGGAGCTGTCGTCGCTCGGACGGGTGCTGGTCGTGGTCGGGGCGGTGATCGTCGCTCTCGGGCTGCTCCTCGTCCTCGGAGGAGGCCTCGGGCTGGGACGGCTTCCGGTCGACATCGCCATCCGGCGAGGCAACACCCGCATCTACATCCCGCTGGCCACCTGCCTGTTGTTGTCGCTGGTGGTGACGCTGATCCTGAGCCTGCTCAGCCGCCGCTGAAGCGGCGTGAGCAGGACTCACGCGATCGTCAACCCGAGCCTCAGCAGTACTGCGGGTAGTACGCACACCACCACGGACGGGCGGTGGTCGTCGTCGTGGGACGCGTCGTGGTCGTGGTCGCAGGGGCCGTGGTCGTCGTCGTGCTCGGAGGGGCCGTGGTCGTCGTCGTGGGCGCGGCAGTGGTCGAGGTCGTGGCGGTCACGGCCGAGCTGTTGGTCAGGTCCAGCGTCCAGTACCAGCCGTACGTCGTGCTCGCTCCATAGGCCCGGGCTATCCCGGCCGCCGTGACACCGTCGCGGAGCATGTTGGCGTTGTGGCCGGTCGAGTTCCGCCAGGCGGCGAACACGCTCTGCGCGTCGGGTCTCCCGGCGTAGATGTTCTCGGCCCAGTTGGTGAAGGACGCGCCACACCAACTCAGGCGCTGATCGATGGTCCGGCCGTTCGAGTCGACATGGTTGTACGGGAAGTAGTTCTTGGTCGCCATGTCCCGGCTGAACCAGGCGGCGGCTCGGGTGACGGTCGGATGCATGGCCAACGCGTTCTTCCCGTACTGCTGCCGGTACTGGTTGATCAGGTTCAGCAGCACCTGCTCCTCGCTGTCGATCGCCTGATCCGTACTCGAGACGGGACACGCAGTTGTCGTCTGGGCACCGGCGTGGGACCCCATCGAGGTCATCCACGCCGCGGCTACCGCTACCGACGAGAACAGGACGACGCTGGTTCGTCTGAGCTTCATGTTCCTCCTCCTGGTCGCCTCGAGCGCGCGCCGCCGGAGCAACGGTCTGCCGCAATAGGGAGGTTTCACCCCGGTGGGAGGTGGCCTGGAGCCATCCGGCGCAGGTGACCGTTCTGCCCGTTTTATCCCTTTCGTGAAGGGCGTTCCCGTTGGCGCAGTGGCTGAAACCTCAGGCGGGAACGATGAGGACCCGGTACTGCCTGACCTCGGAGGGCTCCCGGTCCCAGGGGGAGCGGAAGGAGCAACGCACTTCGTCCGTGCCCTCGGCCCGGGCCACGAGCTTGACTCGCCACCGCGGAGCTTCCAGCAAGGCCTTGGGATCGTCGGCCAGGCCGGCCTCGACGACCTCGACTCGGCCGAACTGGACTTCTGTCTGCCACTCGAAGCCGGGAAGGGGATTGGTCGGCAGCCGCAGCTCGAAGCCGCGCCCGACGGCCACCCGGACCGTCTTGATCGAGGGCGGGGGCTTGGGCGCCTGCTCCGGCGGCTCCTCGTCCTGGCTCGCGACCGGTCCCGTCCAGGCGGGCCGCTCCTCCGAAGCGGGGTCGTACGCGTCGGGAGGAGGGTTTGGGCGCTCGGAGACCCAGACCCACCCCTCCCGCTCCTCGACCGGGTAGGTGGGAAGGTAGCGAGGGGCGAGTTTCCACAGGTTTTGTGGTCGGGCAGTACGGGCCGGGAACACGTTCTCTCCCGTGCGAGGGTCGTAGAGGTACTGGTGCTGGCGACAGCGCACCTGGTCGTCCCAGATGGTTCCCTCGCTGAGCGGGGTGTCCTGGTGCGGGCATCGGGTGGCGAAGGCGACCGGGTCCCCGTCGGAGAGCCGGGCGACGAGCACCTCGGTGTCCCCGACAACGGCCCGCACGATGGCGCCCCCCTCCACGTCGGCGCTCTCCACGGCGCGATGCCAGCGAGGGTCAGGCATCGGCGTAGGGGGAGCCTTCGCTCTGCTCGTCGAGCACGAGGCCCATGATCACCGCGTCCCACAACTGGCCGTTGCGACGGCGGTAGTGGCGGCGGAGCCGACCCTCCTCGACGAAGCCGTGCCGCTGGTACAGCCGGCGCGCTCCGCGGTTGTGGGGCCACACCTGGAGGGACAGCTTGTGGGCGCCCATGAGGCGGGCCGTGCCCACCGCGGCGTGCACCAGCGCCGTTCCCACCCCCCGGCCTCGCCACTGGGCGGCGACGTACATCCCGAGCTGGGCCACCCCGTAGGGCGCCAACTCCAGCCCAAGGTGGCCGACGATCTCTCCGTCCACGACGGCCAGGAGCTGGACTGATCGCCCGGTGTCGAGGCTGGCGAGGAACCGCTGCCGGCGCTCGGCGCGGTCGAGGGGAGGCTCGACCCCGAGCCACCGCCCCTCGGCGACGACGGGCTCCAGCACGTCCAGGATCGCCTCCACGTCCTCTGCGGCCGCCTGGCGGATGTCGACGTTCACCGCATGTCGCGGGTGGCGATCCGGAGGACCTCCCGGGTGAGGGCCCGCGGTGCGAGGCGCGAGGCGAGCCCGAGGGCCCGGTAATGGAGCCCGGGCACGCTCTCTCCCCGGCCGCGGGCGAGCCTGTTCAGTGCGCCCTCGGCCACCTCCTCGGCCGTCATCCACGCCGGTCCCGGGATCATCTCCCGGCGGAAGCCCGACTGCTGGTGGAACTCGGTGCGCGTGAACCCGGGCCGGACGACGTGAACCCGTACGCCGGTACCGGTGAGCTCGGCGTCGACGGCGCGTGAGAAGGTGGTCACGTAGGCCTTGGTCGCCGAGTACGTGGCCCACATGGGGATGGCCTGGTCGCCGGCGAGGGACGAGAGGTTCACGACCGCCCCCTGCTGTCGCTGCACCATGGCCGGAAGGGCGGCCCGGGTGAGCCGGACCAGGGCCACCACGTTCAAAAGGATCTCCTGCTCCTCGCGCTCGACGGGCAGCTCGGCGAAGAAGCCCTGCGTGCCGAACCCGGCGGCGTTGACGAGCATGTCGATGGGACGGTCCAGGTCGCTCAGGCGGGCCTCGACCTTCGCTCGCTCCTCCGGATCGGTGAGATCGGCGGCCAGGACTTCCACGCTGCGGCCGTGAGCTCCGATGAGATCGGCCGCCAGCTTGTCGAGCTCCGATCGCCGGCGGGCGATCACGACCAGGTCTGCCCCCCGTTGGGCGAGGGCCACGGCGAAGGCCCGGCCGATGCCGCTCGAGGCCCCGGTGACGAGGGCAGTCCGCCAGCCCTTCCTGGCCTCGCCCTTCACCAGCGGTCCAGCACCTTCATCCCGGCATCGTACCGACGGAGCGTCAGGCGGCCGAGTGGCCGGGGAGGGCGGCTGCCCGGCGAAGGCCGCCGGTGCCGGTCAAGACGAAGACGGTGGTGAACAGGGCCGCTCCCACGAGGACGATGGTGGCGCCGGACGACACGTCCATGTGGTAGCTGAGGTTCATCCCCACAAAGCCGCACATCGCCCCGATGACGACCGAGAGCCAGAGCATCCGGGCGAAGCGGTCGGTGAGCATGCGGGCCACCACCGCGGGGATCACGAGGGAGGCGGCGATCAGGACCACCCCCAGGACCTTCATGGTCGCCAGGATGGACACGGCCAGGACGAGCATGAGCAGGGCATCCACCCTCGCCGTGCGCACGCCCGACGCCTCCGCCACCTCGGGGTCGAAGGTGGTAAAGAGCAGGGCTCGGTATCCCAGGAAGACGACGGCGGCGGTGAGCAGGGTCACCCCCACCACCACCCAGACGTCGGTGCTCGACACCCCCAGGATGCTCCCGAAAAGGGCGGCGTCCAGGCTCTTGCGCACCTGGCCGAACCGGTTGAGGAGCGCCAGCCCGAGGGCGAAGGAGGCGGTGGTGATCACACCGATGGCCGCGTCGGCACCGATGATCCGCCGCCGGCTCACCCTGCCGATGAGGAGGGCGGAGGCCAGGCCCCACAACCCGGCGCCGGCGTAGAAGTTGAATGAGAGGATGGCGCTGGCAGCCGCCCCGCCGAAGATGGCGTGGGACAGGCCGTGGCCGATGTAGCTCATGCCCCGCAGGGTCACGTACACCCCGACCAGGCCGCAGAGGGCGCCGGCCAGCGTGGCGACGGCCAGCCCGTTTCGGAAGAACTGGAACTGGAACGGCTCGAACAGGCTCTCCATCAGCCCGCCTTCGCCCGCCGCGCGTCGATCTGGGCAGGGGTGTCGACCACGACGGGCATGCCCCCGTGTTCCAGCACCTCCATCGGGGCCCCGTACGTCCGCTCGAGCACGTCGGGGGTGAGCACGTCTCGGGCCGTGCCCACGCCGAGGATGCGGCGGTTCAGGCAGACGACTTGGGGCAGGTGGGCGGCCATGCCGTTGAGGTCGTGGGTTGTGAGCACGACGGCCAGGCCGTCCCGGTTGAGGTCGGAGAGTAGGTGCAGGACGTCGTGGCGAGTCCGGACGTCCACGCCCGCTGTCGGCTCGTCGAGCAAGAGGAGCTCGGGGCGGCGGACAAGGGCCCGGGCCAGGAAGACCCGCTGCTGCTGCCCCCCGGAGAGAGCCCGGATGTGGCGGTGACCGAGGCCGTCGAGGCCCAGCCGGGTCAGGACCTCCTCGACCTCCCGCCGCTCGGTGGCGCTCGACCACGGCAGGCGCCGCCCGCCGCGGGCCATCAGCACGACCTCGGCGACCGTGACCGGGAAGTTCCAGTTGACCGTCTCCACCTGGGGGACATAGCCGACGCTCAGTCCGGGCCGGCGGTGCACCGAGCCGGCGACGGGCCGCACCCGCCCCAGCAGGCATGAGAGCAGCGTGGTCTTCCCCGACCCCGACGGGCCGACGATGCCGACGAAGTCTCCTGACGCGATGGTGAGCGAGGCGTCGACTACGGCCGGCGCCGCGCCGCGCCCCCCATAGGCGCACGTCACGCCGTCGAGACGCACGAGCGGCTCGGCTCTCACTGGGGGTACTCCGCCGCCAGGGCGCCTGGCACCTGGTCCACGCTCAGGGCCTTGAGGGCGGAGGCGCCGCCCCCCAGGCTTTCGACCATGGTCACCACGTTGAACCGCATCAGCCCAAACCAGGAGTGTTCGGGGTCTCCGGGACGGCCGGGAAGGTCGTCGTCGCGCAGCACGTCCACGTAGCGGACGCCCGTCTCCCGCCCGATCTGTTCGAGCACGGGACTGGGGAAGACCTCGGAACCGAAGATGGCAGGCACGCCCTCCCTGCGGATCTGGGAGATGAGGGCGGCCACCTCTCGGGGCGTGGGGTCGTCGAAGCTCGAGGGCTGGATGGCCCCGATGACGGTCCAGCCGTAGTCGCGGGCGAAGTAGGCGTAGGCGTCGTGGTAAGTCAGGAGCTTGCGCCGCTCCGCTGGGAGGGTCGAGGTCGCGGCCACCATCGCCGCGTGGAGGGCGTCGACCGTTTCCGCGAACCGGCTGTAGTTCGCCTCGTAGGCGGTGGCGTTGGAGGGGTCGCGGCGGGCGATGGTGTCGGCCACGATCCTGGCGTACCGCTTGGCCAGAGGCGGGTCGGTCCAGAGGTGGGGGTTGGGCTTGCCGCCGGACCGGGGGAACGAGAAGTCGTAGATGTGCTCCTCGGGGGGGATGGCCCGGTCGCCGAGCTCGACGATCTCGGCCCGCCGGGCCCGGTTCTCCTCGGCCAGCTCGCGGGTCGGCTCCTCCAGCTTCAGTCCGTTGAGGAACACAACGTCCGCCTGGGCCAGCACTCTCGCCGCGCTGGGCGGGGGCTCGAAGGTGTGCGAGTTCGTGCCCTCCGGCACCAGGCCCTGCACGACGGCCCGGTCCCCGGCCACGCTGGCCACGATGCTGGTGAGGGGCGCCACCGTCGTCACCAGGCGCAGCGGGCTGCTTCCCGGGGGCGAGGCCTCCGGATCGGCAGACGAGCCGCAGGCCACCAGTGCGAGGGACAGACCGAGCGTGACGAGACCGGCGCGGAGGCGGGTCGTGAATCGGGGACGAGCCGCCATGGTCGCGAGCTTATCGCAACCAGGTTGCGATAAGCCCGGGAGATTCTGACTTCTGGGAGGATGCGACACACAGCCGTAACGAACGGGAAACACCCCGGTCAGCTTGCCCTTCTACGGTCCCGTCCGGTCGACGGAAAGGGAGGGGACTTGGACAGCGGCAACACTGCCTGGGTTCTGGTGTCGTGCGCGCTCGTGCTGTTCATGACGCCGGGCCTGGCCTTCTTCTACGGAGGCATGGTCCGGTCGAAGAACGTGCTGGGCATGCTGATGCAGAACTTCTTCTCGATGGGATTGGTCAGCGTCCTGTGGGTGCTGTTCGTGTTCAGCCTGGCCTTCGGCGAAGACGTGGGGGGAGGCCTTCTCGGAGACCTCAGCTTCGCCGGACTGGCCGACCTGGGGACGGAGGACTTCGTGATCCCGGGCTACAGCGACGAGCTCGCCCTCACCATCCCGCCCCTCGTGTTCGTGGCCTTCCAGATGATGTTCGCCATCATCACCCCGGCCCTGATCACCGGGGCGGTCGCCGATCGCATGAAGTTCGCCGCCTGGGCGGTGTTCCTCGCCGTGTGGCTCGTCGTCTGCTACGCCCCGGTCGCCCACTGGGTCTTCAGCCCCAATGGGTGGCTGTTCGAGCTGGGCGCCCTCGACTTCGCCGGCGGCACGGTCGTCCACGTGAATGCCGGCATCGCCGCCCTTGCCCTGGCCATCGCGCTGGGCAAACGGAGGGGTTGGCCGCGAGAGGCCATGCCACCCCACGCGCTGCCCTACACGCTGCTTGGGGCCGGGATGCTGTGGTTCGGATGGTTCGGCTTCAACGCCGGCTCGGCCCTCGGAGCCACCAACACAGCGGCCACCGCGTTCATCAACACCAACACTGCGGCCGCCGCGGCCATGCTCGGCTGGCTGCTGGCCGAGCGCATCAAGGGAGGTCATGCCACGACCCTGGGCGCCGCCTCCGGCTGCGTCGCCGGGCTGGTCGCCATCACCCCATGTGCCGGTTTTGTGAACCCCGTCGGGTCGATCGCTATAGGGTTCATCGCCGGCGTCGTCTGTCTCCTGTTCGTGCAGCTGAAGTTCAAGTTCGGATACGACGACTCACTGGACGTGGTGGCAGTCCACCTCGTGGGCGGGATCACCGGGTCCCTTCTCCTCGGCGTCTTCGCCACCGAGGCGGTAGGCGGATTGCTCGCCGGCGGGGGCGCCTCGCTCCTAGGCAAGCAGTTCGTGGCCGTCGGCGTCACCATCGCTTGGACCGGAATCGCGTCCTTGATCCTGGCCAAGATCATCGATGCCACCATTGGCCTGCGGGTCAAGCCCGAGGACGAGGAGCAGGGGCTCGACCTGAGCCAGCACGCGGAGACGGCGTACTCGGGAGAACTCGGCGCCATGGGGAGGGTCGGCTGAATGAAGCTCATCACCGCCATCGTCAAGCCGTTCAAGCTGGACGAGGTCAAGGAGGCGCTCCGGGGTCTGGGCGTCCAGGGCATGACCGTGTCCGAAGTGCGGGGATTCGGGCGCCAGCGGGGCCACACCGAGGTCTACCGCGGCACCGAGTACACGGTGGACTTCGTCCCCAAGGTCCGCGTCGAGATCATGACCGACGACGCCGACGCCGATCGCATCGTCGAGGCCATTCTCGAGGCCGCCCGTACCGACAGGATCGGCGACGGCAAGGTCTGGATCACACCGGTTGAGGGTCTTATCCGCATCCGTACGGGCGAGAAGGGCCACGACGCGCTCTGATTGACCGCTCCTCGTTCCCCGGCTAGATGGCTGCCCGGGTACCTCCCGAGCTGGCCGCCGTCCGCCACGACCCCTCGCTGACGGGAACGGCCTACTGCCGGGCCCTTTCCGACGCCACCGACCGCTGGCTGGCCCGGCTCTTCGTAACCGCTGCCGGGGAGCCCGAGCCCCGCGGGCTGGCCCTGGTCGCGGTCGGTGGCTACGGGCGGGCCGAGCTCTGCCCGTCCAGCGACGTCGACGTCATGCTCGTCTACAACGGGAGAGGCGTCGACCGCGCCCGGCTGGCCGCGCTGGCCGAGGCCATCTGGTACCCGGTGTGGGATGCGGGAGTGAAGCTGGGCCACGCCGTCCGTTCCGGGAAGGAGGCCCTGGCTCTGGCCTCCGACGACCTGGATACGGCTACCGCCCTCCTGGACGTCCGGCTCCTGGCTGGTGACGCCTCCGTCGCCCGCGCTCTGGCCGAGAAGGCGGCCGGGCAGTGGCGAGCGCGATCCTCCCGCTGGCTGGACGAGCTGGGGCGGTCTGTCGCCCAGCGCCATGAACGGGCGGGGGAGGTGGCCTTCCTCCTCGAACCCGACCTGAAGGAGGGGCGGGGAGGGCTGCGTGACGCCCACGCCTTGCGCTGGGCGGAAGCCGCCAGCCGGATCCTCCTGGAGGAGGACCACGCTGCTCTGGCCGCCGCCTACGAGGTGTTGCTCGCCGCCCGTGTCGAGCTCCAGCGACGGACGGGCAAGCCGTCGGACACGCTGCTCCTCCAGGAGCAGGACGCCGTCGCCGCCGCCCTGGGCCAGACCGACGCCGACGCCCTGATGGGCCGGATCGCGGCGGCCGCCCGCACTATCGCCTGGACGAGCGACGAGACCTGGCAGCGGATCGCCGCCTCCCTGGAAGGGCCGTCGGGAAGGCTCGCAGGAGCCGACCAGCCGGTCGGCGCCGGGCTCGTCCTTCGGGACGGGCTGGTCGAGCTGGCGCCGGGGGTGGAGCCGGCGGCCGACCCCACGCTCGTGGTGCGAGCGGCTGCGGCGGCGGCGGCCAACGGCACCCGTCTGGGACGGGTGACCCTCGACCGTCTCGCCCGCGAGGGCGCGGTCCCGAGCGAGCCCTGGCCGGACGAGGCTCGCCGGGCCCTCCTGCGCCTGCTCGGCGCCGGTCGAGACGCCATCCCCGTCCTCGAGGCCCTCGACCAGAAGGGGTTGCTGGTGCGCCTCGTCCCCGAGTGGGAGAAGGTGCGGAGCCTGCCCCAGCGCAACGCCTACCACCGCTTCACCGTCGACCGCCATCTGTGCGAGGCGGCCGCCGAGGCGGCCGGGCTGGCGGCCCGGGTTCACCGGCCCGACCTGCTCCTCCTGGGGGCGTGGCTTCACGACATCGGCAAGGGCTTCGAGGGCGACCACACCGACGCCGGCATTCCCGTGGCCGAGCGCATCGCCACCCGCATGGGCTTCCCCTCGGCCGATGTCCGCGTCCTCGGGACGATGGTCCGTCACCACCTTCTGCTCCCCGACGCCGCCACCCGCCGGGACGTCCAGGACCCGGCCACGGTGGCCACGGTGGCGGAGGCCGTGGGCGATCGGCGCACGCTCGAGCTCCTCCACGCCCTGACGGAAGCCGACTCCATCGCCACGGGACCGGCCGCCTGGAGCCCGTGGAAGTCGGGCCTGCTCACCGACCTCGTCAGCCGGACGGCGAAGGTGCTCGAAGGCGAGGAGCTGCCCGACGCCCAGGACGACTTCCCGACCCCGGAGCAGCGGGCGCTCATCGAGCAGGTCCAGGCCCGGGGGGAGGTCGTGGTAGAGGGTCGGGGGAGAACACTCAGCCTGGCCGCCCCGGACCGCCCGGGTCTCTTCGCCCGGGTGGCGGGTACCCTCGCCCTGCACGGGCTCGACGTCCTGTCCGCCCGCGTGTGGTCCAGTGAAGCTGACACGGCGATCGGGCAGGCAGGCGGCGTGGCCGTGGAGTCCTTCCGGGTGGAGCCGGTGTTCGGCGGCGAACCCGACTGGGCGGAGGTCGAGGCCGACCTCCGCAAGGTGCTGGCCGGCCGGATGTCGCTCGAGGCCCGCCTGGCCGAGCGGTCACGGACCTACGGCGCCCGGTCACGCCTTCGGTCGGCCACTCCCGCCCAAACGGCGGTAGCCGTCGACAACGAGGCCTCGGCTTCGGCGTCAGTGGTCGAGGTGCGCGCCCCCGACCGCATCGGGACCCTCTACCGGATCACCCGCGCTCTGGCCGACCTCGAGCTGGACATCCGCCACGCCACGGTCGCCACGCTCGGCCACGAGCTGGTGGACACCTTCTATGTGGTCGACGTCAGCGGGGCCAAGCTCGACCGCGAGCACGCCCGGGCCGTCGAGCAGGCGATCCTGGTGGAGCTGACCCGGGTCTAACCTTCCGGGGGTGGAGCTCGATCAAGCCCGCGCCTTCCTAGGCGAGAACCACCGGGCGGTGCTCGCCACCAGTCGGGCCGACGGCCGCCCTCAGCTCTCGCCCGTGCTCGTGGCCGTGGACGGCGACGGCCGGGCGATCATCAGCAGCAGGGAGACGGCGTACAAAGTGAAGAACCTCCGGCGGGACCCGAAGGCGTCGCTCTGCGTGCTCAACGACAACTTCTACGGGGACTGGATCCGGGTGGATGGGACGGCGGAGATCGTCTCCCTGCCCGAGGCGCTGGAGCTCCTGG
>JALZEC010000008.1 GCA_030862235.1 Actinomycetota bacterium
ACATCAGGCGCTCGGCCATGGCCGCGGCCACCTCGGGCTGCCCCGGCCGGCCGTCGAACCGGAGCTCACCGCTGATGCCGCACATCTCACCTCCCGCTCGGGCGCGCCCAGCCAAGCCCCGGTCCCCAGTCCCGTGCCCAACCCTTCGCCATCCGATGCCCGGGGGACAGCTGCGCGTCAGGCCCACTGGCGTGGGCCAGCCCCGGGCGGACCTCAGCGCTCGGTGTTGAAGCGGTTCATCGCCTTCTCCACGCCCTCATGGAGGATGCAGACGACGGCGTCGGCCGCTTCGTCCACGGCCACGTCCAGGTCGATCCGCTCCGTCCTTCCCGGCCGGCGCAGCACGTAGTCGGCCGCCAGCTGGCGCCCCGGGGGCCGCCCGATCCCCACCCGCACCCGCAGGAAGCCGCCGGTGTGGAGGTGGCTGCGGATGGACTCGAGCCCGTTGTGGCCGGCCGTGCCGCCGCCGTCTTTGACCTTGACCCGCCCCACGGGCAGGTCCAGCTCGTCGTGGACGACGACCAGCCGGCGCAGGTCGTCGCTGATCCCGTATCGACGGACGAGCCGATGGACCGACTCGCCCGACAGGTTCACGTACGTCTGAGGGAAGGCGAGCACCAGCAGCCGGCCGCCGGTGCGGACTTCGGCGGTCAGCGCCCGCTCCTTGCCCTTGCGCAACGTCGTGTTCGCTCGCTCGGCCAACAAGGCGACCACGTCGGCACCGAGGTTGTGGCGGGTCCCGGCATAGTCGGGCCCGGGATTCCCCAGGCCCACGGCGACAAGATCGGCCGCCTCCCCCTCCCGGGGGCGTAGCAGTCCTAGCCCTCCGCGCCGGCGGGCCCGCCCCCGCCGCCTCCCCCAGCACCGGCGCCGCCCTCGGTCTCGGGTTCGGCCGCAGCGGATTCCTCGGCGCCCGGCGCCTCGGCCGCCGCCGCCTCCTCGGCCTCCGCCTCCTCGATCTCCGCCATCTCGGCGGCCACGGTGGAGGCAGTGGCGAGCACCACGGGCTCTTCGTCGTCGACATCCGTGGTGACGCCGGCCGGGAGCTTCACGTCCGAGACCCGGATCACGTCCCCAACGGTCAGCCCCGTCACATCCACGTCCAGGTGGGCCGGGATGTCGGCCGGCTTAGCGTTCACGACCAGGCTGAACAGCTGCTGCTCGACCATTCCGTCCTGCTTGGTCACTTTGTCTGCGTCGCCCACCAATTGGATGGGGACCTCGGCGGAGACGACCTCGTCCCTGCGGACGATGACGAAGTCGACGTGGGCCAGCGTGCCCTTCACCGGGTCACGCTGGAGCTGCCGGGCCAGGGCCAGGTGCCGCGACCCGTTCACGTCGATGGACAACAGGGTGTTCAGGCCGGTCTCCTGGTTCAGCGCCGCTCGCAGCGCCCGGGCCTCGACCACCAGCGACTGGGGCTCGATGCCGTGGCCGTACAACACGGCGGGCACCTTCCCGCCGGCCCGAAGGCGGCGCGACTCGGCACTTCCCGTTCCACGCCGCGCCTCGGCGGCCAACGAAACCTCACGCATGGAGGACGATTCTACGCGCCCACGCAGGCCGCCACGGGCGGGGCCTCAGGCCTGGTTCTCGCCCCCGAAAATCCGCGAGACCGATGTGTCCTCGAAGACCGCGTCGAGGGCGTCGGCGATGATGCCCGCCACCGACAGCATCTCGATCTTGTCGATGTGGCAGTCTTCGGCCAACGGCAACGTGTCGGTCACGACCACGCGGGAGATGAGGGAGTTCTTGATCCGGTCGATGGCCGGATCGGAGAAGATGCCGTGCGTGGCCATGGCGTACACGTCGGTGGCCCCGTAGGCCCGCAGCTGCTCGGCCGCCGCACAGATCGTCCCCGCCGTGTCGATCATGTCGTCGACGAGCACGCACACCCGCCCGTCCACGTTGCCGACGACAGCGAGAGCCTCCACCTGGTTGGCGGCGAGGGCCGGTCGGCGCTTGTGGACGATGGCCAGATCGGCGTGCAGGTGGCGGGCGAATCGCTCGGCCAGCTTCACCCGGCCGGCGTCGGGCGACACGATGACCACGTCGGCGCCCACGTTCTCGCTCACGTAGTCGGCGAGCAGAGGCATGGCCGTCAGGTGGTCGACGGGGACGTCGAAGAAGCCCTGGATCTGGCCCGAGTGCAGGTCAACGCTCACGACCCGGTCCACGCCGGCGGTGCTTAGCATGTCGGCGACCAGCTTGGCGGTGATCGGTTCACGCTCGCGGGCTTTGCGGTCCTGCCGGGAGTACCCGTAGTAGGGGCAGACGGCGGTGATCCGCTTGGCCGACGCCCGCTTGGCGGCGTCGATCATCACCAGCTGCTCCATGATCGACTCGTTCACGGGGCGCCGGTGGGTCTGGATGATGAAGACGTCCGCCCCCCGGATCGACTCCCCGAAGCGGCAGTGGATCTCGCCATCGGCGAACTCCGACAGGTTGGCGTCTCCCAGCTCGACGCCGAGGTGGGCGGCGATCTCCAAGGCGAGGGGGAGGTTCGACCGGCCGGCGAACAGCTGAAGGCGCTTGGTAGGAGTGAGCTCCTTGAAACCAGCCATTCGCGTCCTTCCCGGGCGACGGCCGAGCCGACTGGTCAGACGCCCTCGTCGTCGCCCGCCTCAGCAGTGTAGAACGCCCCGGTGGTGGTTCCGGGGAGAATATGGCTGCCCGGGCGCAACACGGCGAAGGGCCCCACCACGGCGTGGGCTCCGACGTCGGCGTCGAATCCGACCGTCTTCTCGAGGGTGGCGCCTTTCCCGACGACGCAGTCCACCAACCGCACGTCCGGCCCGATGTGGGCTCCCTCCCCTATGAACGTCCGCCCCTGAAGCATCGTCCCCGGGAAGATGGTCACGTCCGGTCCGATCTGGACGGAGGCGTCGACGTAGGTGCGGTGGGGATCGACCATGGCCACACCAGCCGACATCCACCGCCGGTTGATGCGCAGCCGCAGCTCGGCCTCGGCCGCAGCGAGCTGCACCCGGTCGTTGACGCCGAAGGCTTCCGTCGGGTCGTCGGTCTCCAAGGCCGCTACCCAGTACCCGGCCTGTGAGAGCACGGCGATCACGTCGGTCAGGTAGTACTCGCCCTTCGAGTTCTCCGGGCTGAGCCGCCGGAGGGCCGGGGCGAGGAGGTTGCGCCGGAAGCAGTAGACGGACGTGGCCACCTCGTCGATGTCCCGCTCGGCCTCGGTGGCGTCGAGCTCTTCGACGATGTGGGTGATCCGCCCGTCCTTGCCTCGCAGCACCCGTCCCATCCCCGTGGGGTCGGCCAGCCGAGTGGTCAGCAGCGTGGCCGCGGCGTCGCCCTGACGGTGCTCGGCCACCAACTCCCCGAGCGTCGAAGGCCGCACGAGCGGGGCGTCTCCCGGGAGCACGATCAGGTCGCCGTCGTCGTCGTCGTCGGGGAAGGCGGTGAGCGCCACGGACACCGCGTCGCCCGTGCCCCGCGGAACGCGCTGCTCCACGAAGTCGATGGGCAGATCAGCCGGCCCGTCCTCCAGCAACGTCTTGGTGACCCGCTCCGCCCCCCAGCCGACCACCACGACCGCCCGGTCGACGAGCAACTCCGAGAGTGCGTCGAGCACGTGCAGGAGCATCGGCCGCCCACACAACGCGTGAAGCGGCTTCGGCAGGGAGGACTTCATCTGACTGCCCTCCCCCGCCGCCATCACGACGGCCGACAGGGGCCTCAGCGCCATGCTCCTTTCTACCTTCCCCACCCGGGCCGATCGCGCATCCCTAGCGGCCGCTGCGTTGTGGCGCGGCGAACTTCAGTCCATGGGGATTCGAGGTGCCGAACTGCTCCGACACGACCCGGCGCCGCTCGGGGGGGAGGAGTCGAACCTCCATTCTTGCGTCCAAAGCGCAATGTCCTGCCGTTGAACGACCCCCGAAGGTGTTGGAATCGAGGCTATCCCTCGTTCCGCCTCGGCCGGGCGAGCTCGGCGAGCAGTCCCTCCCACCATCCAGCGATCTGGACGTTGAGGGAGGCGCTTCTCCGGACGTAGACCGCGAGACAACCGTGGTACAGGTCGCCAGTGTTGTACCGGGCCGGTTTCACCCGGTGCCGCTTCATCACCGGGTTGCCGAACTGGCTTGCCGCCAAACCGAGCTCCTCCCTCCAGAAGCGGGCGGCCGCGTTCGCATCCGAAGACTCGTGGATCTGGATTCGGAAAACGAGTTGATCGCCTGGCACTCCTACGAGATCGAGCCACGCAAGGAACAGTCGGATCAGGTCTGGATCGCTGTTGACGAACTTCACCTGCTCGCCCGTCCTCCAGGGCTTGTTCTTGGCCCCCTCTGCCCAGTAGGCCACGACGCCGGCAACAAAAAGCTCTCCGTCGGAGAGGTCCGTGATCTCTTGCCGCGCGCTCTCCTGGACGACCGCCCTCCGGCTGGCCGCTCGGGCTCGCAAGATCGCCCCTCGCTGCGCTCCTCCGGCTGCCACCCGCTGGCGCAGTTGTTCGACCTGACTGTCGGAAAGAGGCCTGTTTCGCAGCCAGAGCGAGAGCGTGCTCTTCGACACTGGGACGACCTCTGCGATTTCCCGGTAGGACAACCCGGTTGAGCGGAGTGCAACCGCCTGTTGCCGGAGATCGTCCTTGGCCCTGGGCCGGTTCGTCCAGTCCGGCGCCGGTACGTCCTGCAACCAGGTGGAAAGGAGACGGTTGCTCCGAACACCCATTGCCGTCGCGATCTGAGAGCGGGACATGCCCTCGAAACGAAGCCGAATTGCGTCGTCCTGCCGCTCCAGCCCTCCCGTCACAGGCGAACACTAGTTCGATTCGCTACCCTGCGCAAGTTCCCGCTAGCCTGGCCGGGCTCATGGGTTCGCTGATCAAGAAGCGCCGCAAGCGGATGCGCAAGAAGAAGCACAAGAAGATGCTGAAAGCCACCCGCTGGCAACGTCGCGCCGGCAAGTAGCGCCGGCTCGGCCGTAGTACCGGCAGCCTCTTCCGTCCTCACCCCAGTCCCTCCTCACTCCAGCGGGCTGGACGGCGGCCGAGTGCACGCCGCCAGTCTCGCCCACGCCTCGACGTCGAGGTCCTCCGGTCGCGCTTGGGGAGAGACGCCGGCGGCGGCAAACGCAGAAGCGGTGACCAACGAGGCCAGGGACCGCCGCAGCATCTTCCGGCGCTGTCCGAACCCGACACCGACCAGCCGGAAGAGCCAGTCCCGGTCCACGGCCAGAAGCGAATCTGAAGGACGCCTGCGGATCACGACCACGGCCGACTCCACCTTGGGCTGGGGCCAGAACACTGTCGGCGGCACTCGCGCCACGACCTCCGCGGTAGCCCAGTAGGCGACCTTCACCGAGACTGCCCCGTAGGCCGGACTCCCGGGCGATGCGGCCAGGCGTTCGGCAACTTCGCGCTGCACCATCACCGTGAACCGGCGGACGGCGGGAACGTCGTCAAGGAGCGTGGCCAACAGCGGGGTGGCGATGTTGTAGGGCAGGTTGGCCGCGAGCACCCACCCATCCCCTCCCAGCAGCTGGTTCCAGTCGAGGCGCATCGCGTCGCCTTCGACCACCCTCACGTCACGACCGGCCACGACCTCCCGCAGCGCGGCGAGCAGCCTCCGGTCGACCTCGATCGCCGTCACCGCCGCACCGGTGTCCGCCAGGGCCAGCGTCAGGGAGCCCAACCCAGCGCCGACTTCGACGACCGGGTCCCCTGGACCGACCTCCGCCAGCCGGGCCACCCGCCGCACCGTGTTGGGGTCGACAACGAAGTTCTGCCCCCGGGCCTGACTTGGGCGGATCTCATGGCGGGACATGAGATCGAGCACGTCGCGCCGGGTGAGCGCGCTCATGGTCGTCGGCGCCCGTCCGCCACCTCGGGAGCCTACGCCCGGCCTCCTGAACTAGCCGCCGATCACCTCGATGACGACGTGGATCACGCCCGATCCCGGATGGGCCAGCTGCTCGAACACGTCGTAGGAGAGGTCGATGACCCGGCCGTCGATGTACGGCCCGCGGTCGTCCACCTCGCAGGTGGTCGACATCCCGTCGTGCAGGCTGGTGACCTTGAGGAGCGTCCCGAACGGCAATGTCTGATGGGCGCACGTCCCATCCGGAGCGTCAAACCACGACGCCTCGCCCAACTCGGCCCCGCCGGTGATGTTGCGAAGGGCGGACTCGAGGAGCGGGAGGTTGAGGCCAAGGGCCGGGCTCGAGGGGGCGGCCGAGGACACGCTCTCCGGTTCGCCGTCACCGGTCGACTCGCTGGAAAGGGCGGCCCCGGTGGGAGCCGACACCGCTTCCTCAATGTCGGCCGACGCCTTCGCCAGCGCGCTTCCCACGGCGGCGGAGCCCGACAGCAACGAGGGGCGGCGGACGGCATCCGTCCCTGAGAAAGAAGGAGCGCGGGTCGCCTCGAGGACGGCCCGACCCACCGTCGCGGCGCGCGGACCAGCAGGTCTCACCGGCGTTGGCGCATACGTCACGTCGAAGCTGGCCTCGTCGGTGTTGGCCCCGAGCGTTCCGACACACGCCGCAAGTGCCAACAACATGGACGCGCAGAAGCCGAGGGCGTAACGCGAACGCTTGAGCCCACCGTGTGTCGCCGTCAGGAATGACCCCCAGTCCTGTCCGGTGCCGCGATGGTCGAGTGCGATGGTTTGCGAGGCCCGAAACCCTAGGCGAGCGGGCGAAACGC
>JALZEC010000010.1 GCA_030862235.1 Actinomycetota bacterium
GCCGACGGCCACATCGAGCCCGTCGGGGTCCATCACCGTGCCGTCGGGGCGCACGCGTGCCGCCCGGATACCCGGCCGGTCTGGCCGCCTGTCCCGGAAGGCGACAACGAAGCCATCGCCCAGCGGCGCCACCGTCGCCGCATCCTGATGGCTCCCGGTCCCAGTGGCGATGGCGAAGCCCTCGGGATCCAAGACAGTCCCGTCCGAGGCGATGCGCGCTCCATACACGTCAGCCACAAGATCGGGAAAGCAACACGGAAACGTCTGTTCTGGAATGTCCTGCTCCCAGACGACCAGATACACCCCGTTGTTCCAGGCGACGCTCGGGGCCGAGGCCCCGCTCCCGCCCGTAGAGACGGGGAATCCGAACTGGTCGACGGGAACGCCGCCAGCGTCTACGCGCGCAGCCCGGATGCTCCCGAGCCGGCCACGGGCGGTGTTCAGCCACGATGTCCAGGCGACCAGGTAGCCGTCCCCATTCGACGCGACTGCCGCCTCCGACTGGTCGAACCTCGCCGCGCCGCGCGCGGGATCGGCAACGGGGTATTCGGGAGTCATGGTTGGGCTCGCCTGCGCCGAGGCGGGGCTGACGTTCGCCATCACCGCGCCAACGGAAAGGCTCGCCAGCAGAAAGACAATCGCTACCCGAGTCTCTCGGTGTACCCCCTCGCCGCGCATACTCTCACCTCGCTTACGATCAATCGACGACTCATCGAACGGGCTATACCGACAATACGGTCAAACCGTCCTGGACTCGGGCCAGGGGTCGCGGTCGCCGAGCCTGGCGGCAGCGTGCTCAGCGGCCATGTCGGTGACGTTCCGGCGCTGGCAATGTGCCATGGACGTGACTGTTCGCCGGGCGTGATCACGGAGATCGCGAGGTACGCGGGGCGTGACAGGTCCTGGTCGCCCACGAGGATCGCCGGTTCGAGGTATGCCCGCCTCCGCGACGATCGATACGAGGCAAACGAGAATGGCACGTCGGCCGTACTGGCCGTGACGTTCCGGACGGTCGACCGACCCCGGCTGCGCGTGACCTGGAACGGTGGGTCGGTCGGTGTCTGACGCTTACCGCTGGACTGGGCGTCGCCCGCCAGGCTGGCCGGGCGCCAAAATGCTATTCGAACAAGCAGATTGGCGCTAGGCTGAGACATGCCCAGCGTCCAGGTGAAGGATGTGCCCGACGACGTGCACGCAACGCTCCGCCGCCGGGCGGCCACCGCAGGGCAGTCACTACAGGAGTATCTCCTCGCACTTCTGATCCAGGAGGCGCAGACCCCGACCCTCGAGGAGGTTCTCGACCGAGCAGGCGGCCGCGCTGGCGGCAGGGCCGGCTTCAAAGTGGCGGCAGCGGCCATCCGGTCCGACCGTGACGCGCGGTGATCGTCGTAGACGCCAGCGTGATCGTCACCGCGCTCGCGGACGACGGGCCCGACGGCGACCAGGCCAGGCTGCGCCTCCGAGGAGAGCGGCTCGCTGCGCCTCATCTGATCGACCTCGAGGTCCTATCGGCATGGCGGCGCTTGGCCGCTGGCGGCGACATCGACGAGCGGCGGGCCACCCTTGCCATCGCCGACCTTCAGGCGCTTCGCATCGACCGCATCCGCCATGAACCACTGCTCCGCCGCTGCTGGGAGCTGCGTGTCAATCTGACCGTCTATGACGCCGCGTACGTTGCCCTCGCCGAACTCTTGGACACGACCCTCGTAACGGCCGACCTCGGACTCGCGAAGGCACCGGGTACCCGCTGTCCCATTGAGGTCTTGACGTAGCGACGCAGCCGCGTCCCTCGCGAATCTGGAAGCGCATTCCGTACGGCACAACGATCGGCTTCGAATGCGTCCTCGCTGGCTCGAACGGGCTCGAACCGTTCTGGTCCGGCGGTGGGTGCGAAGGTGGCGCAGGTCCGCGAGCTGCAAACGAAGGAGCGGCATCGTGTGAGAAGTCAACCCCGGTATCCGTGGGCTGTCGCTATTTGCGTAGCGCATCTATTGAGCCTGCGTTGCAAGCGAGGCAAGCTCCCATTCGACCGTTCGAGGGGGTAAGGGGCATGCGGCGAGTTGCGGTGGCCTTGGTAGCGGGCGTGGCCGTCATAGTGGCATCGGCGGGCGGGGTCAGCGGGGCCGACTCTGCCCGGGTGGACGCGTCGGTGCAGGTGACCGGAGACGTAAACCCGTTCCGGGCGTACGCCTCGCCGGTCGTTGCCGTCCACCCCCGCGACGAGAGGACGGTCGTCGTGGCGCACGGCGAGGCGCGCAGCTCGGGGTGCGGGCTCCACTTCTCCACCAACGGAGGTTTGAGCTGGACGGAGGGAGCCAGTCCTCTGCCCAAGGACGTGGCTGCCTGCGTCCGGAACACCAACGGACCAATCGCCGATCTCGCCTTCGCCCCGGACGGCACTCTCTACTACGCCTTCGCCGGCTACCCCAGGGCCGACGACTTCCACAGCCGGATCTATGTCGCCCGATCGACCGACCTCGGCCTCACCTTCTTGACAACAGCGGTGCCAGGGCTGGAACCCCCCTATCCCGAGGACATGTTCGGAACGCCGGCGCTACCCACGATCGCCGTGGATCCGACGAACTCCAAGCGGCTGTACGTGGCGTTCCAGGCGAACTACGGCCTCTTCTCGCTCGCCGGGTCGGTCTTCCCTCCCGGGAAGTTCTCCTCGAGCTACCCGCTGCGGGCCTACGTGGCCCGCTCGGACGACGGCGGGGCCACCTTCGGTCAGCCCGTGGCCGTATCCAACGATCCGAAAGACCACGCCACCCGGGCCTACCTCGTCGTGGGCAAGGAGGGCGATGTGCACGTCTTCGCCGGGGAGGTGAACACGCCCGTCCCGTTCGGGTCTGGCAATCCGCCAGCCGCCCCCCGCATCTTCCACTCCACGTCGACCGACGGCGGCAGGACCTTCACCCAGAAGGTCATCCACACCAGTGCCCCTGGGAACCCTGGCGACGAGTACGCCGTCCTGCTGGCCATCTCGCCGGCCGTCGACCTCGAGTCCGGTGACCTCTACCTGGCCTGGGAAGACACCGGCCGCCGCCCGCCGGCCATCCTGTTCAGCCGTTCGTCCGATCGAGGGAAGACCTGGAGCGAGCCGCTCAAGGTCAACGACGCCGAACCGGGTCGTCAGTGGGACTTCGACGAGATGGAGCCGTCTCTGTCGGTGGCGCCGAACGGCCGGATCAACCTGGCCTGGCTCGACTATCGCAACGACTACACCTTCCTTCCTGGCCCCCAGGCCCAGAACGCGTTCCAGGACGTGTACCTGGCCTCGTCCGAGGACGGCGGCCGAAGGTGGTCGGCCAACATGCGCGTCTCTGACCGGTCCATCGATCGGCGCCTCAGCGATGTCTGGTCGACTGGCGTTCGCACTGCTGTCGGGCTGCAGGCCTTGAACGATGGGTCGTACGTGGCGTGGGACGACACTCGCAACGCCATCGCCGACTCCAAGGCTCAGGACGTGTACTTCACACGGGTCCGCCTGGACCCCGCGTTCGCTCTGACAACGGCCAGTTCGCCCGGAACCGGGACCAAAGTGGCGTGGGGACTGGCGGGCGCCGCCCTCGCTCTCGCCCTTGCCGGCGCAGTGCTGTTGGCGAGCCAAGCGAAGTTGTCGAATGGGCAGCCCGGGCGGCGGAGGCCTGAACCCGAGGAGGTCGCTTCGAGGTCGCACTCACGGGGTGCGGTGTAAGGAGAAGGTTGATCCGTCCTCGGGCGGAACGGCTCTCCGGGGGTCGTTCGAGCGAGGCTGCTGTGGCCCGAACTACTCGGTGATCACCCGTGCCGAACTCTTCGCACGTGCTACTGGAACCGACCTCGCTGCTCCCGTCCTCGCACCCTTCCGGGAGATTCCGGTCGACCGTGCCATCGCTGAGCGGGCCGGGCGGATCCGGCGACAGTGGGGCTTTCGGATGCCGGACGCGCTCATCGCGGCCACCGCGTTGGAGCGCAAGCTGGGTCTGACAACACGCAACAAGAAGCATTTCGAGCAGGTTCGACGGCTCAGGATCACGGCACTCAGCTGAGCCACCGAGTGCCCGGTCGCGCGATCTCTGGGCCGCCGCGAAACTCGCCGACAAGAGAGGCGGACGCGCCATGAGGTCACGTTCGCAGTGATGCGCGGCCCCGTCCGGCCACATCGCGCGCCCGCGCCGATCCATGGCGGCGCGCCGGACTACTGCCGACGCCAACGCCGGCACCCCGCGCGACCGCGACCCCTCACACAGGCACCGGTGGAGCGTTGGCCCGGGCGTGGCGAGGATGACGCGAGTCGTGGGGCGCCACGAACGCCCGCTTGCCTCGCCCCTCGACCAGTCCCCACCCCTCGAGCGTTTTGAGCCGATGATGGTGGGGACAGAGGCGATCGAGCAGGTCGAAGAGGGTGAAGTGCGTCACCGACCACTCGACCCGGTGGTCGGTCTGCAGGCGGGCCACCGAGCTGCAGCCCTCCACCGCGCAGGTCGGGTACAGCCACTCGAGTGCCGTCTCCTGGGCGGCAGTGGGACGGCGCCCGAGATGAGCCACCCCCACCACCGACTCCCCGCGGGTGACGACGGCGGCGAGGAAGGGGTCGGCGCTCTCGAGCATGTCCCGTACCGCCGAGACGGCGACCGGCCCGTACCCCGCCACCTCGCAGACCTCCCCGTCGCCCGGGTAGCCCCGCAACAGGGCCTGCAGGTCGACGCGCACTATGACCTTGGCCCGCCCCCACCGTGGCGGGGCCTCACCCTTGCCGACCACCACCTCCCGCAGGGCGTCCGCCGCGTAGGCCTCGGGGGGCTCGGGGCGGCCCTCGGCCCGGGCTCGGGCGAACAGGCGCTCGCGCACCGGCTCGAGGGCGGCCATGATCTCCGCCACGACCTCGGGGTTGTCCCGCATGCGCAGGTTCCCCGCCCCCTCGGCGTCGGTGTAGGTGCGTAGGGAGCGGGAAGCATGGATGGCCCGTCGGCGGGCTTCGCCGTCGGTGGCCGCCGCCCGAACCCTGGCGCACTCCTCCCGTAGCTCGGCCAGGGAGGTGCGGGCGGCCAGCGCCACCAGGCGGGACTGCGAGTCGGGGTTGGCCTCAGCCGCGCCAGCGATGGCCGACGCCTGAGGGGGCGAGAGCGCACCGTGGCGGGCGGCCTCAGCCACGGCCGGCAGGGCCTCCAGGCGCCGAGCCGTCTCCAACGCCTCGGAGGCGGCCGAGACCGAGCTGCCGCTGAGCCGGGCCAGTTCCGCCGCCGGCGAACGCTCCCCCGAGCCCTTCCACACCCCCGCCTCGGCCGCCCGAGCAGCGGCCAAGCCCTTGAGGGTCGCGGCCAAGCTCTCGATCCTGGCACCGACCCGGGCGACCCAGGCCGCCGCCTCACCCTCCAATGCGCCGCCATCGAAGGACGCCACGTACCGCCCCAGCGCCTTCTCCAACTCCGACAGCCTGTCGCACATCCCACATGCTCCCGGGGAACGGGCTACTCGAGGGGGAAGCTGCCATCGACCTACGGAGTCGAACTGGCGTTCGTATACTAACCAATCGTGGCAGATCCAGCAAGGGGTTTCACGGATAAATCTCGCTGGAGACAGCACGGGCTCTCAACGCACCGACGTCGTCCGGCCAACTCGGCGGCTCTCAATGCGCGGCCGTCACGTGCCAAGATGGCCCGCATGACGCGGCGGGAAGCGGAACGGGTCGTTGTCGTCGGGCAGGGCTACGTCGGGCTGCCCTTGGC
>JALZEC010000027.1 GCA_030862235.1 Actinomycetota bacterium
GTGTGGATGAGCTCCACCCGGGGCAGGCCGGGGATGATGCCGGCGAGCAGGTGCTCGACGCGGGGGTGGGTGGCGCCGGTGGCGGCCACCGAGCACCCGTCGCAGGAGGCGCCCACCATCCAGATCAGGTACACCTTCTCCAGCGGGCCCAACCGCAGCTTGGACGTGTCGGGCTCGACAACCTTCGAGCGGACGCCGATGGCAGCCAGGGGGTCGAGAGGGTCCTGGCGCCAGTCGGGGTACTGCCCAACCACGGACACACCGTGGCCACTGGCCTCATCGACCCCGGCCGTCCGGCGACGGGCAATCGTCGGCGGCTGCGTCTTGGTCCTGCCTCCGTCGGTCGGCATGTTCGAAGCTCCTCTTCGCTCCTGGGACCTTCCCTAGTGAAGGGACCCGGGCTCTTGTCGGACTGTGGCGGCGGGCACAGGTCTGGGGGGCTGTGCCCGATTTGCCCTCATGTCCGAGTTTGGCATCTGCTTCTACCTACGTAGCTCACTGTTAGCACAGCTGTAGGCGCTCGGACCAGGAAGATCCGGCGAAGTCGCTGCCGGGCTGCCCTCAACCGCGACCAGCGGCGGCAAGGGGTGGGCGACAGCGGGCGCGGCGGTCCTCGAGCAACTCGGCTACGGGCCGCTCTCCGACGGGGCGGCGTCGGGCTCGCCGCCTGCGAGACTCCACGTACTGGCCAAGGGCTATGCCGAGGCGACAGGTCGTCGTCGATCGGCGGCCCAAGACTGGGGGAGTGGTCGCACTTTCGGCCAGCCCCGAATTAACCGCGACGAGGTGGATCGAGGGTTCTCCGAGGCGATCGAGGGTTCTCCGAGGCCGGGACCTGGCGAGGACGCGCGTGCCTGTGCCCCGGCGGGCGGCCGTAAGCACCGAGCGGAACGGAAGGTATAGGCGGCCTGGCCCTGCGACCGCTCCGGATTCGCGATCAATGGCGTGCCACACCTGTGCCCTCGCCAACAGCACAGCTTACACGACGACCGACCACAGTTAGCAGATGCGAGACTGTAGTCAGAACAGCGACGCGTCAGAACTCGCGAAAGGATGATGAGCGGCCTTGGCACGATCAGGGAGAATCCGGAGTGTCGGACCCAATTACCGACGCTGCACGGCGGAGAGTGTGCACCCGCGGGTTCCCGGGCGACCAGCCCCTCCAGGGACGCCACTCACCACCTCGTGCGGCTTGCGACGTCCAGACAACTAAGGAAGGGCATCGTGGAGAGCGGGTTAGGAACGACAGCAACGCAACCCGGTTCGGCGAAGCGCGATCGTCACCGTCGGGCCGACACAACGGGAGGCAGGGCCAGCCTCGACGAGGAACTGCGGCTCCACCAGCGCATCGTCGAGGGGGACGAGTCAGCGCTTCTTGAGTGCCTGGACCGCGCTGGCCACCTCGTGTACTGCAGCGCGCTCTTGCGCGCCGGCAACTCGACGGCCGCGGACGACCTCACTGAAGCGGTCTTCGTCGACCTCTGGAGAGAGCCTGAAGCGTTCCACCCGGCGCACGGGCCCATCGCACTGCAACTGATGCGGCGGATCGCACGGAGGTTGTCGCCCGTACCGTGAGCTGGCGTGGCGCCTCAAGGGCTGAGGTTTCCAGGTCGAGGAGAGGCCCCGGTGTCTGCCATCGTCTAGCGCTTGGCGCTGGGACGAGGTGCCTAGTCCCGCGCACCGCCGCGGGAGTGCGTGCCCTTGCCCCTTCAGGGGGACGGCATGGTCGTGGGGGCACCGTTGGGGATGACGGGCGGTTGATGGCGCCCAGCGGCGAAGGCGGAGATCCTTCCTCGTCCGCGGCGTCTGGTCTTGAAAGAGCGACTTTGATCGGAGGTTTTGTTGGCTGTGTCCTGTCGGTGAACGCCGTCGCGGGGGGCGTAGCCCTCAGCGGTGGTGGCGTTGCGTCACTGGGCGCCGGCATTTTGGTCGGGGGGTTCAGCGGGACACCATTCGGTGCCATGCTCGGGGCCATGGCCTATTTCGGGAGGCATGCCGAGGAATAGGACTCAACTCCACGCTGGTCGGTACGCTCGACCGCACTGCGGGCGAAATCGCACCGCCTCCTCCTCTGTGCCGCTACCACGGCCGCCCAAGCTGCCGAAGACAAGAGGACAGCCATGTTGCCGCGTGCGAGGACCACGATCAGACTTGTCCTCCACCTGTTGGGCGCACCGGTCGGGTGGGGGGCAGCTCCTCTTTGGCTGGGCTGATCGTGGGATTGCAGGCTCGACCCTGGGCTGCCCGGCGCTGTCGGCCGACGCTTCGCCGTGATCGCGCGTCGCCCGCCTTCGGCGTGCTGATTGCAACATATCTAGAACCTGCTCGCCGCCCTATCACAATGGAAGGGCCGCTACGGAACGACCCTCGTGGTCAAGATCTCCGTCGCGGCCGTCAGGCGCTTCGTGTTCGCCCAGGGGACGGGCGCAGTCGCGTCCCGCCCTCGCTTTCCGAGGCAACAGGATGCCGCGGTCGTCCTCGATCGGGTCGCCGAGCGCGAGATCTCCCCCCTCATCCATCCTCCGCGCCGGCACGTCCCCTGGATTCTTCGCGGCGCACGGCCAGGGTGGCGAGAACGAGAAGCCCGACCAGGACGCCGCTCCCCAGGGCGTTGCGGGCCCGCTCTGGGCCCTGCCCGGCGCCACCGCTGTAGTCGCTCCAGGTCACTCGGAGGTGGCCGTCGGGCAGCGCGGGGATGGAGATGTCCTCGTCGCCGACGTCGAGCTCGATCCTGCCAGGCAAGGCACTGTCGGAGGTCATCACATGAATAGGGACGCCGCTGGCCACCTCTCTCCCGTCGGCGGACACCCGGGCGAGGGCGAAGACCGTCACCTCCGAGTGCACCGCCGGAAGCTTCCGTGTGCCGATCCCGCTGTCCCCGTGGTGCCAGCCGTGATTGAGCCTGACCCCCCACCACGTTGTGTGCCGCCCCAGCGGGTCCTCCACCATGGGACGGTCGGCGACGATCTCGTAGGTGGTCCCGTTGGGGTGGCGCACGGCGGCGACCAGGTCGACGCCGTCGTGGGGGGGAAGGGGTGTGACCCGCGGGTTGCGCTCGGTGGCTACGAGTCGGAGCTCGCCGGTCCCCTCCGCGAAGTGGTTGCTGTACCAGCTGCCCTGTTCGATCTTGGTGGCCCCCATGGCCGCCAGCGTGGCCGTGTCCCCGCCTGGCTCGTTCTCCAAAGCGGCGAGGCCGCCGAGGCCGGCGGCTAGCACCACGACCACCAGGGCCGGCAGGCCGAGCGTGCGGGCCGCCCCCGGCTCTCGGTCGTCCCGACGCGAGGCGAGCACGAGGGCGGCGACGGCCACGACCAACAGGATGGGGACGCTGATCAGCCACTCTTGGCGGTAGGAGAGCCAGCGCGCGGTGGCCTCTGGGGGAGCCTGGTCGAAGATGCGCAACGGCAGGTCGGGCAACCCGACCGGTCCGAGGAAGTGGCTGTAGGTGCCGAATACGAAGGCCAACGTGATGCCCCCGGCCACGGCCGCCACCCGGTCCCGCCCGGCGAAGGTCCACCACGCCAGGAGGAAGGGGACGGCGATCAGCAGCCGCACCAGGAACCACGTGGCCCCTGGGAAATCCCCGAGGGCCAGGGACACGAGTGCTCCGCCGACGACCACGATCCCCGCTCCGACGCCGAGCGCGGTGCCGGCATAGCGCGAGAGCGCGTCGGGGCCGGGGGTGGCGTCCTGCGCCCGCAGGCGCTCCCGGCGCCGCCACAGCCACAGCGACGCGAGGTACCCGAGATAGATCACGCCGAAGTGGACGGGCACGCCCGTCCCCCAGGTGTGCTCCAGATCCAGCCACTCGGGATGCGAGGGCAGCCCGATGGGCGAGAGCGACCAGTAGTAGATGGTGAGGACGAGGCCGTGGACGGCGGTGATGACCGCACCTCTGCCGATCCCGATACCGAGCCATGCGCTGCCTAGCCCGAAGATGGTGGCGATGAGGAAGGTCTTGGTCACCCAGTAGGTCCAGTAGGGGTCGTTCTCCCACAGCAGGGCATGGCCCACCGCGGCATCGGCGAAGATGGCGAAGAGCGCGACCAAGCCGGTGAACTTGGCCAGGTCGCGGGCGCTGGTGAGCCGGTTGGGCGGAGGGGGACGACGCTCGCCGGCCCCGACGCCCGGGTCCTCACGCTCGGCGATGACCGCCCCGCGCCGTGCCTCCTGATAAGGAAAGGCTCCACGATCTGTCAACTCGTCCTCCTGTCGGTTGCGGTGGGCTCACAGCGGCCGTTCATCGGGTAGCCACCAGCGACGATCACCGATACCCCTTGGCTCGATCTCCGTGCGCGTCGAGGGAACCGCGGCCCGCTAGGTGCGCGCTTGACGCCGTCGCGGTCGGTCACCGCCTCCTGTCGATCGGCTTCTTCGTCGAGCGTCCCCGCGGGGTGCCACAGGTTCCGGAGCCCCGCGGCGACGGTGACGCCCACGAGTCCGCCGGCGAGCACGTCGTTCGGGTAGTGGCCCCGGTTACGCACCAGGGACCAGTGGGCAGACGAGGTGGCGACGGCCAGCGGAAGGAACAACGCGGGGATCTCCTGGGCCACGCCAAGCGTGAAGGCGACGCCCGTGGCGGCGTGGCCGGAAGGAAAGGAGGACGTGATGGGCCCGGTCCTTCCTTTTCCTGAAGCGGGAGGCCGGCTCCGGTCAGCCAAGGGCTTGACCACGAGGTTGGCCACGATGGCCGCCACGGCGAAGCAAACGCTTCCCCGCGCCGCCGCCCGCTGGCCTCTCGGACCGCCGGCGAACGCCAGCAGACCGGACAGGCCGACCCAAACCGGCCGTTGCTGGACGACGTCGCCCATCCTGCCGAACCGAGTCGAGCCCTGGCGTGCCTGGCGGGGCAGGAGCCGCATGAAGACGTCCTCGCCTATCCGCAAGCGCTTCATTCGTTTCCGGCGAAAAGGATGAACCCTCTCGCTGGGACGCGGCGTCCGGTCAGCTGCCTCGGAGGTTCGCCGGACGAGCATCGACTTGCAAACCGCTGGGGAGATGAGGGCTCGCGCCTTCATGGGTCCTCGAGCTGCCACTCGACGGGAAAGGCCAGGCTCTCAGGCGGCCGGGGGAGAGCCAGCGGATCGGGCAGTGCGGTCGGCTCTGAGCCAGGCGTGCCGTCGACAGCCGGGGGGGCGGCAGGAGGATTCGAGCCCGAATCGGTGTCGGCCGCCGCCAGTCGCAAGCGCCGAGCCTCCGCTATCGCCCACGTGGCCAAGTGGGGAACCCTTGACTCATGCCGCATTTGGCGCTCCTTTCCCATCGTGGGCGGGCGGCGACGGGGAGGGCGCCCGTCATGCGATGAGTGTGACCGATCGCGCCGATGACCGCGCCCTATGATAAGCAGAGCTAATCCACTCGCTACCGGCTTTGAGTTGGCTTCGCGTTCAGGCGACCCGGTATTACCTCCGCATTACCGACAAAGAAGGGCCTCCCGGAGGGGCTCGACCTGGTGCTCGACGGCGGGCGGGGGGATGGCTCGCCTCAGGCCGGCCTCGCGACCGGCGCCAGGTCGGGCACGAG
>JALZEC010000031.1 GCA_030862235.1 Actinomycetota bacterium
CCCAGATCCCCGTCGTCCCGGTCGAGGGAGCCACCGGCTGGTACGACACCAACTACGAGGGCAAGCGCGACGCCTGCCTGCGGACCCTTGCCGGCGGCGCCGACCTGTTCCTCATCCACGTGGAGGCGAGCGACGAGGCGGGCCACGCCGGCGACCTGGGGGAGAAGGTGAAGGCGTTGGAGAACTGGGACCGGCGGATCCTCACCCCCCTCGTCGAGGGTTTGGACGAGCTGGGCCGGTGGCGCCTCCTCCTCCTGCCCGACCACCCGACCCTGCTCCGCACGCGGACGCACACGGGTGACCCGGTTCCCTACCTCCTGGTGGACTCGGGCGAGGATGGGCCCGGCGGCGTGTACTCCGAAGCCGGGGTGGCCGATCGCCCCGACGTTCCCGGTCACACGCTGATGAGCCGGCTGACCCGCACCCACCCACACTCGAACCGGGGTCGTCCAGCGGGGTCATAGGCCCGGTTCATGACCCCAGTTCGGCGGGGTGGGCCGGTAGACTGGCGGCAAATCCCGCTCCAGAGAGGTGATTCGCCCCGTTGCGGACCCTCGTGCTGGTGGACGGTCAGCACCTCAGCTCTGTGGTGCGCGCCGCCATCCAACACCTTCCTCTTCGTATCCCGGGGTCGACGGTCGTCGGCGCCGCCCTGATCGGACCCGGCGAGAAGCTCGATGAAAGCGATCTCGCCAATCTGGGCACGCCGGTGGTCGCCGGCAACGGGCACAGCGATCCCCTCGACGAGGGGTTGGACCGGTTTCGCCCGGAACTGGTCGTCGACCTTTCCGACGAGCCCGTCCTCGACGCCCGCACCCGCCTCCAGCTGTCAGCCCGCGTGCTGGTCCGGGGCATCCCCTACGTCGGGGCCGACTTCCGGTTCGATCCTCCTCCCCGTCCCCGCATCGCCACGAAGCCGTCGATTGCGGTGATCGGCACCGGCAAGCGCACGGGCAAGACGGCGATCGCCGCCTCGGTGGCTCGCCTCCTCGCCGCGAACGGCACACCCCCGGTCATCGTGGCCATGGGCAGGGGTGGTCCCCCCGAGCCCGAGCTGGTCGATCCGAACGCCTTCGACCTGTCCCCCGCAGGCCTGCTCGCCCTGGCCGAGTCGGGCCGCCACGCCGCCAGCGACCACCTGGAGGACGCGGTCATGGCCCGGGTCACCACCGTCGGCACGCGTCGCTGTGGTGGCGGGCTGGCCGGCGCTCCGTGCGACGACACCTTCGCCGCCGGCGTCGAGCTGGCCAACGCCCGCGGCGAAGCGCTCCTCGTCTTCGAGGGGAGCGGCACGGCGATCCCTCCCGCTCACGCCGACGCCACCATCTGCGTCGTCCCCGCCGGCGCCGACCCGGAGCTGGTCACCGGGTACCTCGGGGCATACCGCGTCTTGCTGAGTGACCTGATTGTCGTTACCATGGCAGAGCCGTCGTTCGTCGACTCGGGCGCGGGCGTTCTCGAAAAGTGCGTCCGGGGCCTGGCACCTGGGGTCCGGGTGGTGCACACCGTGTTCCGGCCCTTTCCCCTCGAGCCCATCTCCGGCCGTCGAGTGTTCTTCGTCACGACCGCACCGCCGTCCGCTCTGCCGGTCATGGCGGACCACCTCGAGCACGAGCACGGCGGCAAGGTTGTTGGAGCGTCAACCCGGTTGGCCGACCGTCAAGCCCTGGCGGGAGACCTGGAGGCAATGCCGGATGCCGACGTCCTGTTGGTCGAGCTCAAGGCGGCAGCGGTGGATCTCGCGGTCAGGATGGCGCTCGAGCGGAGGCTGGACATCGTGTTTTCTGATAACCGGGCGGTCACCGTCGGAGGTGACGGTCCGTTCGACGAGTTGGCCTTGGCCGTTGCCGGCGACGCCGTAGCGCGGTTCAGCAAGGGTGATAGCCGGCACTAACCGGCCGGCAGGAGTGACATTGGCACTGACCCAGCGCCACATAGTCATCACCGACCAGGAGTACGAGCTGCCGTACTCGAAGGGGTTGATGGCGTCGCAGATCATGGCCACTGGCCTCGCTCCGGCGCGCGCCTTCCACGTGGCCGAAGTGATCGAGGAGCGGCTTCACGCCACGGGACGGTTCTCCATGTCCCGGGACGAGCTGAACGCGGTCGTCCTCGAGGTGATCCGCAGTGAGGTGGGAGAGAAGTACGCAGGTCCGTTCGAGAAATGGTTGAGAGTCCAGCGTTTGGAAATACCGCTGGTGATCCTGCTCGGCGGCGCTACCGGTGTGGGCAAGTCCACCATCGCCACCATGCTGGCCAACCGCCTGGGGATCACCCGCGTCATCCCCACCGACGCCATACGCGAAGTCATGCGCTCGATGCTCACACCCGATCTGTTCCCGACACTGCATACGTCGCTGTTCGACGTCGGGCGGCTGGTGCGCCAGCCCCTGCCCAGCACGGCCGATCCGGCGGTCATCGGGTTCCGCGAGCAGACGGCGGCGGTCGCCGTGGGCATCCACGCCCTGGTGCAGCGAGCGGTGGACGAAGGCACCGACCTCATCGTCGAGGGCGCGCACGTCGTGCCCGGCTTCGTCGACCTCCAGCGCTACGCCGGGAAGGCGGTGGCGGTTCAGTTTGTTGTGACGGTTGACGAGGAAGAGGCCCACCGGAGCCACTTCCTGCGCCGGGCTCGGGAGACCCGTCACCGTCCGCCGGAGCGCTATCTCGAGCACTTCGACAACATCCGCAAGCTCCAACGCCACGTGAAGTCATTGGCTCTTCAGCACGGTGTCCCGATCGTGCCGTCCTACAGCCTGGACGCGACCCTCTCCCAGGTGATCGACCTGGTCGTGGGCCAGGCCTTCGAAGCAGTTCCATTACCCAACAACCGACAGGCCCGGGTAGCCAACGGGTCAGGAGGCGAACTATGAGCATGGCGCCCCAGGCGCTCGAGCGCTCCGTCCTTGAACGCAAGGAGCGGGACGAGTTGGCGGCTATCGCAGAGGCGATGGGCGTCAAGCCCTCGTCCCGGGCATCCAAGGCCACGCTGATCGACACGATCCTGCGCGAGGCCGGCATCGAGACGGGCGAGGAGCGGCCCAAGCGCAGCCGGCGGTCGTCGTCGCAGAGCAACGGCGCGGCGACAACGGCAACGGCAGCGGACAAGGCGAGCGAGACGGCTCAGGAGCTCCCGGGCGTGACCGCCGAGGCTGGGTCGGGCAACGGCGAGGCGCCCGCTCCGGCTACTGGTGGGCCAGCGGACAGCCCGGCCAGCGCCGAAGCGGAGCCCGCTCCGAGCTCCGGCCCCGTCGAGCAGACGGCAGGGGCCACCGGCGGTGATGGCGCGCCCGATACTGCTCCCCCCGATGCCGGCGCTCCCACCGTTGCTCCGGAGTTCGTGGCCGACGCTGGTCCGGCCGCCGGCTCGGTGACTACGACGTCGACCGACGGCGGGGGCGAGGCGGCTCCGGCCGGCGGGCCAGCCAGGACCGATCGTGTCAAGGCGCCCACGACCGAGGCGACCTCCGAGGTCCCCTCGACCAACGGCGCCGATGGCGAATCCGGCGAGCAGGCCGGCGCGACCGCCAGCGCGCCGGCCTCGACCACCGCTCCCGAACGCACCGGTGTCCAGCCGGGCGGGCGGGACGGTGACCGCGGTCAGCAGCGGGGCGACCAACAGCGGACCGAACAGCAGCGGGGCGACCAGCGCGACGGCCGGGGCAACCGAGGCAGCCAGGGCGACATGGGCGAGCCCGGCAACCGCCGCAGCCGCCGCCGCCGGGGCCGAGACCGGGGCGAGCGTGATCTCCAGCAGGACCGGGGCCCGGAGCCGTCGCAGTACCAGGGTGAGCTGGTTGCCACCGAGGGCCTGCTCGACCTGCGGGACGAGGGGTATGGATTCCTCCGCAGCAGCGGTTACCTCCCCGGGCCCCGCGACGCCTACGTCTCCCTCAGCCAGGTCCGCCGGTTCGCCCTCCGCAAGGGCGACTACATCAAGGGTGCGGCCCGTCCTGCGGCCAGCAACGAGAAGTACCCGGCGCTGCTGCGCATCGACACGGTCAATGACATGACCCCCGAGGAGGCGCGCAGCCGCCCCCGGTTCGAGGACCTCACGCCGCTGTTCCCTGACCAGAAGCTGCGGCTGGAGATCCCGGGCGACTCCAACAACATGATTGCCCGCATCGTTGACCTCATCTCGCCCATCGGCAAGGGCCAGCGAGGGCTCATCGTGTCCCCGCCCAAGGCGGGCAAGACGACCGTCCTCAAGCAGATCGCCCATTCCATCGAGGCCAACAACCCCGAGGTGAAGCTGTTCGTCCTGCTCGTCGACGAGCGGCCGGAGGAGGTCACCGACTTCCGCCGGTCGGTCAAGGGCGAGGTCGTGTCGTCCACCTTTGACCGACCCTCGGAGGAGCACACCCAGGTGGCCGAGCTGACCCTCGAGCGGGCCAAGCGCCTGGTCGAGCTGCGACAGGACGTCGTGATCGTCCTCGACGGCATCACCCGCCTGGCCCGGGCCTACAACCTGGC
>JALZEC010000063.1 GCA_030862235.1 Actinomycetota bacterium
CAGCGGTCCTTCTCCCGAAACCACGTCGACCTGTCCCTCATAGCGGAAGAAGCCACTGAAACACTCCTCCCCCTAGCAGAGAAACGCGGCCTCACCATCGAGACCTCCGGAGACATGACCCCCACCATCGGCTCACACGCGCTCCTACTGCAGGTCGCTACGAACCTCGTCCACAACGCGATCGTCCACAATCTGCCTGAACAGGGCACCGTGTGGGTCACGACCAGCGTTCACGCCAAGAGTGTGGTGCTCACTGTCGAGAACACCGGCGAGAAGCTCACCCCACAGTTGGTTGCCACGCTTGTCGAGCCGTTCCTTCGCGGCACCAAACGCATACGTACCGACCACGCAGGTGTGGGCCTCGGCCTGGCAATCGTCAAAAGCATCACCCAAGCACACGACGGAACCCTCACCCTCACCCCCCGGGCCGCTGGGGGGCTCTGCGTCACGGTGCAACTACCCGCCGCACCACCGCACACTGGCAGATGACGATCAGGGGAATTGCCGCACGCCCCGAGAGGAATAGTCACAGGCCTGCGAATCAGGACCCATTCCCGCTTGTAGAGCCTGCTGATACGCCTGCCGAGGCCGTCAGGGCCGCCAGCATCTGGGTGAACTGCTCCTGGCTGGGCGGGACGAACGGATCGGCGTCGGGCAGGGTGCCCAGCAGCTGAAGGAACCGCTCGACCCTCTCACCGCCAGCGGCCGGGAGGTGGGACGAGAGGATGTAGCTGGGTCGCAGCCGCCGCACGCCCTCCAGCACCAGCCGGAACCGCTCCCGGTCGATGACCTGCGTCCACGGCGAGTCGAACGTCGCCCATCCGATCATCCCGTGCGCCAGCGCCTCGTCCGGAACCTCGCCGGCGTCCTCGGTCGCCTCGGGGATGATGGCCCCGAAAGAGTCCACCGAGAAGAGGGCTCCGGTGCTGGTGTCGACGAAGCCGACCGACATGGGGCTGTCGTAGAGCGGAGGGCTGAGGGCCCGAAGCGTGCGATCACCCACCGCCAGCTCGTCGCCGGGGCGGATGGCGAACACCCGGTCGAGCGGCACGGGCCACCACGAGGCCATGCGCATGGCCGCCATCCCGTGGCTGACGAGCCGGGCCTGGGGCGCCAACTCGAGCACCCGCTGGAGGCTTCCGGTGTGGTCGGCGTCGTCGTGGGTGAGCCACACCCAGCGCAACCGGGCCGGGTCGATGACAGAGGCGAGGGCGGCGATGAAGTCATCGCTGTCGCGCCCTATGCCGGTGTCGATCAGTACGGGCTCCTGTGCATGGAGGACGTAGGCATTGATGGGAAGCACGCCGACGCCCGGAACTGGGGCGGCCGTGGGGAGCACGTGCACGTCGGGTGTGGGCTGGTACGGGTCGTGCATCTTTCGCACCCCCTCAGTTCCGAGGGGTGGCCGGCAGGCCGAACCCGTGCTGCTCGGCGACGGCGAAGTATTCCTGGTCGCTGGCGTCGCCCAGGCAGTTGTCGATGTGGTCCCGGACGGCGTCAACCGACGTGCCCTCCCAGAGGCACGCGGCCCGCAGGCCGTTCATCGCAGGAGCGAACTGCAGGGCGGCTAGGCCCTCGGGCGAGCTGTCCCGGAGCTGCTGGCCTCTGGTCTGGAAGCTGGCCGGGTCCTTGATCGTGTGGTACACGGCGACGTACATGTTTCCTCCTGTTCGATGAGATCCGCGGTCTCATCCTCTTGATCAGGAGGGCCCCTCGCTTCGGTAGGTGCCACCCAATTAGGCCCGCGCCACCACTCACATAGGGGCGGAGGCGGCTTCGGACAGTCGGGCCAGGGCGTGGCGGTCGGCGGCACCCGTCTTGGCCAGGAGGTTGGAGATGTGGCGCTCCACGGTCCTCGGGGACAGGTGAAGTCGGGCTGCGATCTCGTTGTTGGTAGCCCCGCTGGCCAACGCCGCCAGAACGTCGCTCTCCCTGCTCGTGACGCCCAGGGCCCGCAAGTCGGCCGGCGGGGAGGACTCGCCTCGGCCCCGCCGCGGCACCGGCCGGCCCGCGTCCCGCAGCATCGACCGGCACCAGGACGCCAGCTCGTTCATCCCCCGGTCGTCGAAGTCGGCCAGCGCCATGCGGGCCCAGCGTTCACCCTGCCCCCACCCGCCCCGCAGCGCCGCCGATGCCACGAGGGCCAGCACCAACGACTCCCACCCCTCGCCCGCACCGGTGATGTCGCGCTCGATGGCTGACTCGTTCACGGCCGCAGTCGCCTCCTCGTCGTGACCTTCTCGACCCATGGCCACCGCCTGGGCCAGCTCGAGACAGAGGTCGTTGAATAGGGCCCCCGTCCCACCCGGCGCGTGGGCTTCGGCCCGGACGCGTGCGCCGCCGTCACCAGAGGGGTCCTCCACCGTGTGCACCAGCGCCCAGAGCCCCCGGTACGGGAAATGGATCTGGGGGTGGCGCAAGATGACGGCCATGGCTTCGTCCAGGGCGCGCCGCATTCCCTCGATGTCAGCCCGGCGGACGGCCAGGGCCATGCGGGCGCGCCCGGGGATGCCGGCCGCCACGTCCACTTCGTCGCTAGCGAACGCCGATGCCTCGGCCAGAACCGCCTCCATCTCGTCCAGCTTCCCGGCCAGGCCGAGGGAGGTCGCGAGGTGGACAAGTCCCATGCCCAGGGTGTTGAGGCCGAGGCGCCGGGACAGGTCGACGCAACGGCGGCCCGCGATCACCGCCCCCTCGAGGTCCCAGTGGGCGTACCCCCCCACGGCCAGGTGCAGGTCGCAAAGGGCGATGGTGGCCACGGCGCCCGCCTCCACAGCCGCCTCCCGGGCCGCTTGGAACCGTTCCGACCGCCTACCGGTGTACAGGTCAATGGTGCCGAGCTCGTGCAACGCCCGCGCTCGCCACAGGGCCAGGTCGTGCTCGGAGGCGATGGCCAGGGCGTCGAGGAAGAGGTGCTCGGCCTCGGCCAGATCGGTGGAACGGGCGATACGCCCGAGGACCTCCAGTGCTTCGCAGGCCGCCGCCGGGGCAGTGGCGTGGCGGGCGCGCTCCAGGGCCGAACTGGCCAGCGCGGCCGCCTCCTCCGTACGCCCGTCGGCCATGGCGACGTGAGCGGCCAGCGCCTCGGCGGTGGCCGGCAGGGCGGGATCGGCCCCGGTGGCCTTGGTGCTCAGCATCAGAGCGTCGGTCACATGGCGAGCGGCATCGTCGTGGCGCCCGGCCACCAGTGACGCCCGGGCCAGGGTGAGGTGGAGGCGCGCCCGCCGATCCAGTGCTGCCTCTCCGGGAGGAAGGGCACCTAGCACGACCGCGGCCCGTCGGATGGCCTCGTCCACGTCTCCGGCCAGGGCGGCGGCATGGGCCTGTGCCTCCTCGACGAGGACGGACAGCTCGGCGCGGGGTCGGGCCAGCCGCGCTGCCCGGTCCAGGGCCGTCCGGGCGCTGCTCACCGCGCCCCGGCGAACGGCCTGCCGGGCCACTTCGAGC
>JALZEC010000079.1 GCA_030862235.1 Actinomycetota bacterium
ATCTGGAGGCCATCGGCGCTACCGTCCTGGCCAACGCCTGCGGCCCCTGTATCGGTCAGTGGGCCCGGTCGGACATCGCCGAGGGGCAGGACAACTCCATCATCACGTCGTTCAACCGCAACTTCCCCAAGCGGAACGACGGGAACGCCCACACCCTCGCCTTCATCGGCTCCCCCGAGACGACCGTTGCGTACGCCCTAGCGGGCACACTCGACTTCAACCCCCTGGTGGACGCCGTCGACGGCCTGCGTCTGGAGGAACCGGTAGGTGAGGAGCTGCCTCCGGACGGGTTCGCCTCGGATGTCACCGGGTTCGTTGCTCCGCCGGCAGACCGAGCGGAGCGGGCGAAGGTTGAGGTCGTCATCCGACCGGACAGCGATCGCCTCCAGCGGCTCGAGCCCTTCCCCGCCTGGGACGGCAACGACTTCGCTGAGCTGACCGTCCTCCTCAAGGCGCAGGGAAAGTGCACGACCGACCACATCTCGGCGGCGGGCCGCTGGCTCCGCTACCGGGGGCACCTCGAGAACATCAGCCGCAACCTGTTCCTGGGGGCGACAAACGCCTTCACCGGCGAGACCGGCGCGGGCTGGTGCCGCCTGCACCGGGCGGTGGAGCCCTTCCCCGACGTCGCACGCCACTACCGCGAGGGGGGTGTGCCCTGGGTGGTCGTGGGGGACGAAAACTACGGTGAGGGCTCGTCCCGGGAGCACGCGGCGATGGAACCGCGCTTCATGGGTTGCAAGGCGGTCATCGTCCGCTCCTTCGCCCGCATCCACGAGACGAACCTGAAGAAGCAGGGTGTCCTGCCCCTCGTCTTCAACGATCCGGGCACCTGGGACCGGATCGGGCAAGAGGACAAAGTCTCCGTCCTCGGACTCTCCGAGCTGGCTCCGGAGCGGCCCGTCCGCTGCCTCCTCCACCACGCCGATGGCTCCGTCGAGGAGTTCACCTGCAGCCACAGCCTCTCGGAGGAGCACATCCACTGGTTCCGGGCGGGCAGCGCCCTCAACCTCATCGGCGAGCGGTTTCGGGCGGCGGTGGGGACTTCCGACATCCCCTAGCGCGGCGCCTCCACGCACTCCACACCCTCGCTGCCCACGGTGGCCGCGTGCTGGGTACCTGGCTCGACGTCGAGCCGGTCCCCGGGCCGGAGCTCGAGGTCTCCGTCCGTCCGGGTGTGGAAGACGATCCCACCGGAGACGCAGTACAGGACCTTGTGGTAGCCGTGCTCATGCCAGTCGTACCGGTAGCCGGGCTCGTTCGCCCATCCGTGGGGGTCGAGCCCCTCCGACCGCATCCTCTCCTCGATCTCGGCTCGGGACGGAGCCGACCCTTCACACCGCTTCACCTGCGCTGCCATGTTTCTTCCTCCCGGCGCCGTGCTCCAGCCTGGCACGATGAGCCGGTGGAGATCACCCGAGACATGATCGATCGGTACGCAACGGAGCACAGCACTCCCGAGGCGCCCTGGCTGGCCGCGCTGGCCGAGGAGACCCGAGCCACGTCCGAGAGCCACGGGATGATGGTGGGACCGCTGGAAGGCCGGTTCCTGGAGTTCCTGGTCTGGCTTGCCGGAGCCCGCTCTGTCCTCGAGATCGGCATGTTCACCGGCTACTCGGCCCTCTCCATGGCTGCCGCCCTCCCCGCCGACGGCCGTCTCGTGACGTGCGAGATCGACCCGGAACGGGCGGCCATCGCCCGCCGGCACTTCGACGGGAGCCCCTTCGCCGACCGGATCGAGATCCGGGTCGGCCCCGCACTGGACACCCTGGCGACCCTCGACGGTCCCTTCGACCTGGTGTTCATCGACGCCGACAAGAGCAATTACTCGAACTACTACGACGCCGTCCTCCCCAAGCTCGCCGACCGGGGGATCATCGCCGCCGACAACGTCCTGTGGAGCGGGCGTGTGCTCGACGCGGAGGACACTTCGGACGACACGGAGGCCATCCGCGCCTTCAACGCCAAGGTGCGGGACGACCCTCGGGTGGTCAATGTCATGGTCACCATCCGCGATGGCGTCTCGTTGATCCGCCGGGCGTAGCCCGCCAAAGTCGGCTGTTGACCCCTGACGCCAGCGGGACCACCGCCTCTGCCAGCATGGGCGCGGTGGGCTTCCGCCGTGCGAGACGGTCCATCCGCCGTCTCACCGCCGCCATCCTCCTCGTCGCCAGCCCGGCATGCACCCCTGAACGGGGTGCCGACGTGACGTCGTCCCCGACCGCCCCCACCACCCAGGAGACGGCCGCCCCACCCCTTCCCGCCCCGGACACGACGAGCGCCACCCTCGCCCGGGCTACGACCCCTTCGTGCCCGCCCATCCCGGCCCGCCGGACCCCTGACCCGGCCCGCCCCCGCTA
>JALZEC010000108.1 GCA_030862235.1 Actinomycetota bacterium
CTCCCCCGACGTTCCGGCGCCCCGCACCACCCGTTTTCCGGCGCCGAAACCACTTGCGGCGTCGAACCCCACCAAATCGGTGGTTCCGGCGCCGGAAAAGCGCTTAGCCCCGCACCGCCCCCCACCGCCCGTTTTCCGGCGCCGCAACGGCGCCCCGCACCACCCGTTTTCCGGCGCCGAAACCATTTCCGGCGTCGAACCCCACCAAATCGGTGGTTCCGGCGCCGGAAAGCGCCTCGCCTGCAACCGCCCTAGGCGCGCCGCACCGCCGGGTGGGGGAGGGGAACGCTGCCTGCTTCCCGCTCGTCCAGGTACTCGGCCAGCAGCTTGTACACCTCGTCGCCCACGAGGGCGGCCAGCTCGTCGGCCATGGCCCGGTACACGGGCTCGGACCCGGTGAACGCCTCGGGTGCCTCCGTGCACCACCAGTGGAACTCGGCGCCACCCGCTCCCCAGTGGGCGCGGCCCCACTCGGTCACGGTTGACGTCACCCGGCCGCCCCCCTCCTCCCGGTCGTCCCGGCGCAGGGGGAGCTGCCAGCAGACGTCGGGCTTGAGGTCCATCGGCCGCTCGCCCCTGGCCAAGGCCGCCTGGTGGAGGGCGCACCCGGCGCCCTCGGTGAACCCCGGGCGGTTCAAGAAGATGCAGGCGCCTTGCACCATGCGGGTCACCCGCTCGCCCGCCGGGCTCGTCTTGATCACGCCCCGTCGCCGCCCCTCACGGTGGAACTGCCAGTGCTCGGGGCCCAGCGTGGCCGCCGCCGCCTCCACCCGGGCCTCGTCCTCCGGCCCAGTGAAGTGGGCGCCGTAGGAGCAGCACCCCTGCACCAGCTCCGGCGCCGGACCGGTCAGCACCCCCTGGCACCCCTGGCCGAAGATGCACGTCCACCGGCTCAGCAGGAAGGTCACGTCGAAGACCCAGGTGCGTTCCTCGGCCGGGTCCGGGAACGAGACCCATTCGCGCTCCACCGTCAAGGAAGGCTCACCGCCTGCAGACCAGCTCGGCCGACCCGACCCAGCTCCTGCCACAGCTCCCCGGCGGCCAGCAGCCCCTTCCAGAACTGGTCGAGCACCAGCCGCTCGTTCGGGGCGTGGAAGCGGTCGTCGGGCAGGGCCACACCCAGGTAGAGCACCGGCGCGGCGAGCACCCGCCCCAACGCCTCCTCGGGTCCGCTCCCGCCGATCCGGGTGAACAGGGGGGCCTTGCCCCACACCCGCTCGATGGACCGGCACAGGGCGCCCATGGCCGGGTGGTCCACCGGCGTGAGGGCCGGGGCCACTCCGCCCACCATCGTCACCTGCACGTCCACCCCCTCCGGGACGGACTGCCGCAGCCAGCGCTCGAAGGCAGCCGCCACCGCGTCGGGCCGCTGGTCGGGCACCAGGCGGAAGGTCACCTTGAACCCGCCCCGAGCAGGGATCACGGTCTTCATCCCCTCCCCCGAGTAGCCGGCGTCGAGACCGACCACGTCGCACGTGGGCCTCGTCCAGATCCGTTCGAGCAGGGATCGGTCCGCTTCCCCCTCCAGCCGCCCCACCCCGGCCATGCGCTGCCAGGCGTCCTCGTCCACGGGGATCGCAGCCAGGGACTCCTCCTCGGCCGGCGTCAGCGGGCGCACCTCGTCGTAGAAGCCGGGGACGGTCACCCGGCCCTCGCCGTCGTGCAGCGACGCCACCAGCCGGCTGATCAGGTGGGCCGGGTTGGGCACCGCGCCCCCGAACAGGCCCGAGTGCAGGTCGGCTTTGGCGGTGCGCACCCTGACGTCGAAGGCCACCAGGCCCCGCATGCCCACGCACGTCGAGGGCACGTCGGGCGACCACATGTCGGTGTCGGACACGACGATCACGTCGCACGCCAGCCGCTCCGCCTCCCGCACGAGCAGGTCCTCGAAGTGGGGACTGCCCACCTCCTCCTCCCCCTCGACCAGGAACTTCAGGTTCACGGGGAGTCGTCCTCCACCTGCCTCCAGGAGTCCCCGGACCGCCGCGATCTGGAACATGACTTGCCCCTTGTCGTCCACCGCTCCCCGCCCCCGGCACTCCCCGTCGACCACGACGGGCTGGAAAGGAGGGGAGAGCCACTCGTCCAGCGGGTCGACCGGCTGCACGTCGTGGTGGCCGTAGACCAGGACGGTGGTCGCGTCGGGCCCGGCGTGGAGGTGGTCGGCGTAGACCGACGGCAGCCCGGATCCGCCGGCGGTCTCCAGCACCTCGACGTGCTCCAGGCCGGCGTCGCTCAGGAGGGCGGCGGTGAAGTCGGCCGAGCGGCGCACGTCGGCGGCCCGGTCGGGATGAGTGGAGATC
>JALZEC010000125.1 GCA_030862235.1 Actinomycetota bacterium
CTGTGATCCAGCTCCTTCGGGACAAATTGCTCCTCCGCCCTGAGATTCGGCCGGCCGCCAGGCCACACCGGTGAACCACGGTAACGGCGAGGCCGCTCGCGGCACGGCTATGGACGATGACGTGGAAGACGAGACGTGAGACCGTCACCCAGGGAGGCGCGCGGAAGGTTGAAGATGAGGAAGATGAAGAGGTGCCTCCGGCGAAGAGGACCCGATTGATCTCTGAGCACGATCGCTCGACAGGACCGGCGGAGACGGGTTGGCGGGCGGCGCGGCGAGCGGTCGTTCTGGTTCTTCTGGTCGCCGTACCCCTGGTGTTCGACACCACCGTGTGGCCCGTCTTCACCCTTCCCAAGTTCACCGTCGCCGCGCTCGGGGCGTCGATCGGTCTGGTGCTGACTGCGGCGGAATGGGTGGCACGGCGCCCGGTGGCTCCGTGGGAGACGGGGCTGTCGGGACCGGTGGCTCTCGTCGTCGGCTGGACTACGGTTTCGGCCGCCACGAGCTCCGAGCTGAGCACGAGCATCCTCGGCTCCCGGGAGTCGCTGAACGGCCTGGTGACGTTCGCCCTCTTCGCCGTGATCTTCCTGACGACGGCAAACGCGTTCGATACGCCGCGCGTGAAGACGGCGCTGTCGGTGCTGTGGTTCGGCAGCGGCTCGGCGGTCCTCGTCTACGGCGCTCTACAACTTCACGACCGGTGGGACCCCGTTCCTTGGGTTCCGTTCGCGGACCTGGGTGCGATCTGGTCGACCCTCGGGAACCCGAACGACCTCGCTGGCTTTCTCGCCATCATCCTGCCCGTCGGGCTGACTCTCCTTGCACTCGTCCGCCATCCCGTCGCGCGCGGCCTGACAGTCGGGATGACGGTGCTCCTCGTCGCAGAGCTCGTGCTCGCTTCCAGCCGCGGTGCGATCGTGGCCGCCGCCCTCGCCGTCGTGGTGGTGATCGCTTGTCTCCGCCACCGACTTGCGTCTCGCGTCTCGCTCCGGCCCGTGCTGATCGCGTCGTGTGCCGCCCTCCTGCTCGGAACCGGTGCGTTCATCGCCGTGGGCGGGGAGAAGGTCGGCGCTCCCGGCGAACTCCTCGCCACGGGCCAGGGCAGCACTGTTGCACTGAGGGTCGAACTCTGGGAGACAGCCTGGCGGATGGGGACCGAGAACCCGTTGTTTGGCGTGGGGCCGGACGCCTTCGGGCGGTCGTTCGACGCCTTTCGCAGCGACGAGTTCACCGACGTGTATGGACCGGAGCTGGTGGCGACCGACGCTCACAACCTGCTCCTCACCCGGCTGGCGGAACAGGGTGTCCCCGGAGCCCTGGCCCTGCTCGCCCTGTTCGGTGCCACGCTCGCCCTTCTCGTGAGAGCGGGGCGAGAGCTGCGGCGCTCGCGGGACACCGACGACGGCTATTGCCTCGTGGTTGCCGTGGGGGCCGGACTTCTGGCCTACATCGTCCAGGCGATGTTCAACCGGCAGGACATCGCCCTTGACTTCTGCTTCTGGGTCCTCCTCGGACTCGCGTGCGCGCTGGGGAGGAGCGCCCAACCAAGGGCGGCCGGATCAGCTCGCCTGGCGGGGGCGCACGAGCGCGACCAAGGCGACGAGGACGGCGAGCGCGCCTACGCCTAGCGCCACCCAGGAGACGAGGCCCTCGGCCTCGTCGTCCGTGCCGCCTCCGGCGGCTGAGGTCAGCACCACGTCGTTGCACCACTCGTGGCGGTCCGTCTCAGCCGTGTCTCTCAGCGTGCGGAGCACGGCACAGCCGCGGGCCTCACCTGGCTCGAAGATCCCGCTCCCCTCCGCAACCGCCCGGACGACCCACTCCTGGACGTCGCCTCGGCAGACTCCCTGACTTCGGCCGCCGCCTCGTGATCCTCCTTGGGTCAACTCCGTCGTGACCTCCCAGTTCTCCCCGGGGTCACACGCGAACGCGCCGGACACCGACACATGCCGCCCGTCCGTGCGGATCGGCAGCCCCGTGTCCACCTCCGGCGTGATCGTGCGGCGCCGGATGATGGCCTCAGCCACCTCGGGTCCACTGGGACCGGCGAGGACAGCCCAGCGCGCAGTAGTGCGGTCGGGAGGGGCTGCGAGCGTGCCGATGAGGAACAGCGAGGCCGCGAGGGCCAGACACAACGCGAACCGCCAGGGCATTCGCACCATTGTTCCGGGCGCAGACTAGTACGGTGCGCGAGGCGTCGCAGGGGTACGGCCCCGGCCCAGGGGCCCCCATCGACGGGTTAGGAACAGGGCTACGCCACGGGCGCGCTCGGCCGCCCGCTGGTGGTCACGCGCTCGGAGGTCGCGCCCGGCGTTCCTAGCCTGCCGGCCGAGTTCGCGTACCAGCACGCGACGGGGAGCGTGGCGAGCCAGGAAGCGGAGGCGGTTGCGCGTCCACAGGGCCGGCCGAATCTCGCCGGGCTCCTGCCAGGCCAGGGCGGCCGGTACGCACTCCACATCCCAGCCGCGAGAGCGCATGCGCAGATGCAGATCGACGTCGTCGAAATAGTGGAAGTACGCCTCGTCGAACGGCCCGGTCTCACGCAAAGCCCTAGCCCGTACGAGTACGCAGGCGCCGTCCAGCCACTCGCAGGCGAGAGGACCGGCGCCATCCCAGTCGTCGACCTCACCGGGTTGGCGGTGATGGCCGGGATCCCACGTGCCCCTGTCGATCCGACCGCCGGCTGAGAACACGCGGCCACGCGCAGACGAGTGAGCGAGAAGCGGTCCGACGGCGCCCACCCTGGGGGCGGCGCTCAAGCGGTCCTCGAGTGCGGCGAGAGTCGTGGGTGCAACGACACAGTCAGCGGTGAGCAAGAGGATGCTCTCCACGCCTCGAGCGAGCATGCGGGCCACGCCCAGGTTCATGG
>JALZEC010000212.1 GCA_030862235.1 Actinomycetota bacterium
GGTGGACTCCACAGCGTCGTGAGCTGATCGCACACCCGCCAGTCGGTTGTGCTGCCGTGCCCGCTCTGGGGAGCAAGACTGCGGTCGTGGCGAGATCAAGGTCGTCGAGCGATGCGAGGTGAGCCAACCCTGAGCATCCGGGGTGAGCAACGGGTTGGGGCCGTCCAACGCGTGCGGGCGCTGGCCAAGCTGACCCTGTCCCTGCGCGTTGTCGGCGTACGGGCCGACGGGTTCCATCTGGTCGAGTCCGAGATGGTCACCCTCGACCTGGCGGACGAGCTGGAGTTCTCCGAGGGCGACGGGCTCGAGATCGTAGGCAACGGAGCTGTCTTGCAGGAGGTCAGCGACGGCGACGACAACCTGATACGCCGGGCGCTGCGCGTCGCCGGCCGCACGGCCTATGTGCGGCTGTACAAGCGCATCCCGGTCGGAGGCGGGCTCGGCGGTGGCTCAGCAGACGCCGCCGCCGTCCTGCGTTGGGCGGGTGTGAGAGACCTCGACCTCGCGGCGTCCCTCGGTGCCGACGTCCCCATGTGCCTCGTCGGGGGTAGGGCGTTCGTCACTGGCATCGGGGAGCGAGTGCAGCCCCTCCCCTTCGAGGAGAGATCCTTCACCTTGCTCACCCCGCCATTCAGCGTCTCCACGCCGGCCGTCTACCGGGCCTGGGACGAGCTGGGCGGCCCGCGTGCCGACGGACCGAACGACCTCGAACCGGCGGCGCTCAAGGTGGAGCCCCGGCTGGCGGCGTGGCAGGACGTGCTGGGGGACGCCAGCGGCCGGACTCCGATCCTTGCTGGAAGCGGCTCGACCTGGTTCGTCCCGGGCACCTTCGAAGGCCCCGGGTTCGTGCAAACCCGATCCGACCGGCCGTAGGGGAGACAATGGTCAAGGCATGCGCCATCGTGCTGGCGGCGGGAAGCGGGTCCCGGTTCGGGGGGCTCAAGCAGTTCGAGGACCTCGGCGGCCGGCCCGTACTCGACTGGTCGACCCAGGCGGCCCACACATCCTGTGACACCGTCGTCCTGGTTGCGCCCGCCGGCATGCTCGACGACCGCGGCGCCGTTCCGGGAGGGGCGACGCGCTCTGAGTCGGTCCGGGCCGGCCTGGCCGCCGTTCCCCCTGGCACGGACATCGTCGTGGTGCACGACTCCGCCCGTCCCCTCGCCAGCCCCTTGTTGTTCGAGCGGGTGGTCGCAGCGGTCGTGGCCGGAGCGGACGGGGCCGTCCCGGCCATCCCGGTGACGGACACGATCAAGCAGGTGGACGGGTCGACGGTGTCCGCCACGCTCGACCGCAGCAGGTTGGTCGCCGTGCAGACGCCTCAGGCCTTCCGCATTGACGTCCTGCGCGCCGCTCACGCCAGGGGCGGTGAGGCCACTGACGACGCCGCCCTCGTCGAATCCATCGGCGGCAGGGTGGTCACGGTCCCGGGCGATCCCCGCAACCTCAAGCTGACCACCCGAGATGACCTCGTGGTGGCCCGGGCCTTGCTTCGAGTGGGCTCCGTCGCTCCATGACTGTCCGGGTAGGACTCGGCTTCGACGTCCATCCCATCAGCGTCGACCCGGCGCGGGTCCTGATCCTGGGGGGCATCACCTTCGACGGGGAACGCGGGCTCGCCGGTCACAGCGATGCCGACGTCCTCACTCACGCCGTCTGCGACGCGCTCCTCGGAGCGGCCGGCCTCGGCGACCTTGGCGCCCACTTTCCTGATTCAGATCCGAAGTGGCAGGGGGCGGACAGCTCCCGGCTTCTCGCTGTGGTTGTCGAGATGGTCGCCGCCGACGGTTGGTCGGTGGGCAACGTCGACTGCGCGTTGATCACCGAGGCACCCCGCCTGGCACCGCATCGAGTGGCCATGGAGAAGAAGCTCGGCGAGCTGGTCGGGGGCCCGGTGAGCGTCAAGCCGAAGCGGGCGGAGGGGCTGGGGTCCCTCGGGCGAGGGGAGGGCATGGCCTGCTACGCCGTGGCTCTCCTGGAGAAGCGCGGATGACGGGGGAGGCGACCGCGGCGGGTCGTGGTTACTCGATCCCATGCTCGAGGGCGTACCGGATGAGCTCCTGCTTCCGGTTCAGGTGGAGCTTCCCGAGGATGTTGCGCACGTGGTTCTCGACCGTCTTCTCGGCGATGAACAGGCGGCTCCCGATCTCCTTGTACGTGTGGCCCCGGGCGACCAGTTGGAGGACCTCCCGTTCCCGTTCCGAGAGCGGCTGGACGCCGGAGGACGCCTTGGCCATACGCCGAAACTCGCCGAGCACAAGGGCGGCAAGGGCCGGGGAGAAGACGGGTTCTCCCGCCGCCGCCCGTTTCAGGCTCGCCCGCAGCTCGGGACCGGACGTGGACTTAACCAGGTAGCCGACGGCACCCGCGGCCACGGCATCGAGCAGGTCCCGCTCCTGCTCGGACACGGTGAGCATGACGATCCGGGTCTCGTCCCCACACGTCCGGGCGACCTTGATACCGCCGCCACCGGGCATCTGCAGGTCGCAGACGACCAGGTCGGGATTGTGCTGGCGGATGGCGGCGATGGCCTCGTCGGCGTTCGACGCCTCGGCTACCACCGAGAAGCCGTCCGCCAGATCGCTCCGGACGCCGTCCCGCCAGATGGGGTGGTCATCGGCCAGGACGACCCTCACGGGAGCCACAGGCAGACCTCCGCGCCTTCCCCTGGTCGGCTCTGAACGTCAACCCGCCCGCCCGCTTCCTGGATCCGTCCGCGAATCGAGCGGGCGAGGCCGACGCCCTCGGTCACCGTCATGGCGTCGAATCCGCAGCCGTCGTCCTTGACCGAGCAGAAGACTCCTCCCTCGGCGGGCTCGACGTAGACCGTCACCTTGGACGCCCCTCCGTGCTTCCCCGCGTTCGTCAACGCTTCTCCGACGGCGGCGACGAGCGCCTCGCATCCCAAATGGGCGAGAGGCGGGGTGTCCTCGGCGACGATGACATCCACGCGACCTCCGAAGGTCTGCTCGAAGCGGCTCGCCGCGGCCCGCAAGCCAGCGCCGAGGTCGCCCCCGCCGACCGGTGCCCTGCGCAGCTCTTGCCCGAACAGGTACTCGCGCAGCTCCCGCTCTTGCTGGCGGGCCAGACGGGCAAGCCCCGGGTCGCTGGCCCGCCGCTCGACGACGGCCAGCGTCTGGAGGACGCCGTCGTGGAGCGTGCGGGAAACCTCCTCCCGGGCTCGGGCGGCCGAGATCTCCCGTTCGGCTCGACGGAGCAGCCGGGTGAGGTAGCCGGCAGCTGACCCGCCCAGGGCGTAGAAGACCACCGTGCTGGTGAGCGAGAGGATGCGCCCGGCGCTGTCGATGGACTCACCGTTGACGAGCACGGCGGCAGTCCGGGCCAGCCCGATCATGACCCCCGCGAGGGCCGCTGACGTCGGCCCGAGGGCAACCCCGGCGGCGAGGATTCCGGCCAGCGGCCAGACGGATCCGAGCGACTGGGACGTGGAGAAGGCGTGACCCTGGCCGTAGGCCCAGCCGTCACACAGCACGAGGGCGGCGCCGACGGCGAGTTCGCCGAGGACCGGGCCAGGCCGCAGGAGGGCGGGGTGGTTCCGTCGCACCAGCGCCGTGTCGAACACAGTCACGACGAAGGCGAGCGTCACGAGGACAGCGGCGAGCCAGGGCCGGTCCAGCTCCCTTCGAGTCACGACGAGAACGGTCGCCATCCAAAGCCACGCGCCCCACCGGAACACGGCCAGGCCCTGGAGCACGGACCACTCCACGTCCTCAGGGTACGGCCGTGCGGTCCCCCAGGGGGTTTTGGGGGGTACTCACGATGGACCGGGAGAGACAGCTGGCTCATCCTCGGCCCATGACCGAACGCGTTGGAAGTTGGTGCCCTCGTTGCCTGGCGACGACCGAGAACCAGTTGTGCCCCACCTGCCGGCTGCCCCAGCGTGGTCCGGAGGTCGACCGCCTGCGGCACATCGTCGTCCGCCTGCACGAGCTCTCGATGGAGCAGTCGGCCCTCACTGCCGAGATCGGCCGGCTCCGCCAGGAGCAGGCTCAGCTCTTCGCCCAGGTGACGGGACAGCGGGCTCAGGTACCGGGCCCCGGTGGGGGGCGCTCGCCGTTCGAGTGGCGGTGGGAGACCGTGCGGGACGTCCTTCTGTGGCTCGGCACCGCCCTCGTCGCCGTCGCCGCCCTGATCTTCGCCGCGGTCGCGTGGGGACGGCTCAGCGATGCCGGGCGGGGGCTCTTCCTGTTGGGCGCGACCTGCGTCGCGGCTGGCGGCGCGGCGGTGGCGCGGGAGCGGCTGTCGGCAACCGCTCAGGCCCTGAGCGGTCTCACGACGGTGCTCGTCTTGGTGGACTGGTACGTCTTCCGCCGAGCGGGGGTGGCCGCAGGGTGGTCCGACACCGCCTGGTGGGCGGTCGGAACGGGGCTGGCCGCTGCCGGCGCGGGTCTCGTCGCCCGTTGGTTCCCCGTGCAGCGGGTCATGGTCGCCGTCCTGTCCCAGGTCTGCGCTGGGCTGGTCGTGGCCGAGGTAGCCAACGGCGAAGGGGCCGTGGGGCTCTCCCTCGCGGTGGCCGCCGCGATGGCCGCCGCGATCGCCGCCGTTCTGTGGAACAGCCGCGAGTGGCGGCTCGCCTCGGGCGTGTTGGCCACTGGGAGCGCGCTGATGCTGACCGGCGCGGGCATGGCCGCCCTCGCCCTCCTGCCGGCGGACGACCTCGCCTCCGCCGTCCCGCCGGCGGCCATCCTGGCGGCAATGGGCTTGGCGCCATCGGTTGCCCGGGCCAACCTCGGGAGGAGCGTTCCGATGCCGCTGCTTCCCGACGGCCTTGTGGGGGGCGCCGCTGCCGCCTTGATCCTGGCGGGAACGGTCCTCGCTGAGACCGTCTGGCACGAGCAGTCGGTGTTCGGGCCTGTCGCAGTCCTGGGACTTCTCGCCTTCAGCGCTGGACGAGTCGCACCCGCCGCCGTGCAGCGCGGCACGCAGTTCGCCGGGGCGGCGACGCTCGCGCTCGCAACCATCGGCGTGCTGGACCTCGTTGCTCAAGCCGTAGCGTCGCCCCTCTCGTCGGTACGCGAGCCCTGGACCGCAGCGTTGACGGCAGACGCGCTTGGCAACCTGGGCGCCCCGCCGAACCCGCCGGTCGGCGCCTTTGGCGCCGCTTTGGTCGTGCTCCTCGCCCTCGGCGCAGCCAGCGTGGTCTGCCTTGTCCCGGCGCGGGCGGCGTCCATCCTGCCAGCCGGACCCGGAGCGGTGACTGCCGTGTTCGCCGGAACGGGTGCTGTCGCCGTGCTCCCGCTGGCCGCCGCCTGGCCCCTGTGGGCGGCGTGGGCCACTGTCGGGTTGGTTGCCGTCGCGGCCCTCGTCGGCGCCGGGTTCAGTGACCGGCGGGTGGACCCCAGGCTGGCGCTCGCGCTCGGAGCCGGCGGTTGCCTACTGGCCCTGGCTGCGTCGGGGTGGGCTCTCGGCAGTGAGCCGGCGACGCTGCTGTGGCTCGCCGGGCTCGCCCTCGCCGCCGGTGTCGCCACCGAGCTGGCCGGGCGCACCGAGCTCCGCCTCGCCCTGGCCGGGTTGGGAGCCCTTGCGTTCCTCGGGGAGGCGGCGGCCGTGACCGCCAGCGCCGGGGGCGAGGTCGCCCGGTGCGGCTTAGCCCTCGGGGTGGCGGCCGGAGCGCTGATCGCCGCCGGGGCACACTCACCGCGACGGCGGGCCGCCGGTCGTGCCCTCGAAGCGGTAGGCGTCCTGGGGCTGGCCGTGGGATCCTCGCTCGCGGCCGTGACCGAACCCTGGCTGGCGCTGACCTTGACGTCGACCGTTGCCTGGCTGGGCGTGGCCGGAACGTCACCCGAGCGGCGCTGGCAGCTGTGGGCCGCGGGATGGGTGGCCGTGGCGGCGACCTGGGCGTGGCTCGGGGCCGGGGATGTGACCCTGGTCGAGGCCTACACCCTTCCTGCCACAATGGCGGCGCTGATCTCCGGTGCAGTCGTGCAGCGCCGGTCCCCCGACCTCACCTCGTGGGCGACCTGGGGGCCGGGGCTGCTCATCGGTTTGCTGCCGACCCTGGCGCTGGCCATCACGGAGGTGGGGCTGACCCGGCGCCTGGCGGTCACGGCAGCTGGATTCGCGGTCGTCGTCGCTGGCACACGAGTCCAGCGACAGGCTCCCCTGGTCTTCGGGTCCCTCACGCTGCTGACGGTCGCAATCGACGCGCTGGCTCCCGTCGCCACCGAGCTCCCGCGGTGGCTCACGATCGGCACAGTCGGCGTCCTCCTGCTGTGGCTCGGCGCCACGGCCGAGCGCCGTGTAGCCGACCTTCAGCTACTGCGGGAGCGGTTCGAGGACCTCGAGCCGGACGGCTGGTCCCCGTTCATCCGGCGCTTCGGCAAAGGGGCGGGCGGCGGGACGCGGCTGGCGTAAGGAGGAGCGAATGACGGGGGAGGCGCCGCTCGCGTGCGGGCGCGCCAGCACTGCTGCGCTCGACCCATCCCCCGTCTTGATCCTCGAGAGTAAGGACCGTTCGGTAATAGGTTGTACCGCGGGAGACGGTCCGTCGCCTGCGTCCTGGAAGGGCTCTATATCCCCTTGAACCCCATGACGGCGGCGATGATGGCGCCCAGAATGATCAGGGCCAGCGCCGACAGAATCGCGGCACCACTGCTGAAGGCAAGAATTGTAGCCACGGCGGAAATTTAGGCACGCGGAAAAACGCGCCGCAAGATGCTCAGCCGACGCGTACGAGCACGGCGTCTCCCTGGCCGCCGCCGCCACACAACCCCGCCGCGCCCAACCCTCCACCGCGACGCTGGAGCTCCTCGACCAGGGTGAGGGCGAGGCGGGCGCCGGACATGCCGATCGGATGCCCGAGGGCGATCGCCCCTCCGTTCACGTTCACCTGTTCGGCGTCGATGCCGAGGTCGGCCATCGACGCGAGGACGACGGCGGCGAACGCCTCGTTGATCTCGAACAGGGCGACGTCTTCGAGGGACACGTTGGCCCGCTCGAGCGCCTGCTTGATGGCGCGCGACGGCTGTGTCAGCAGGGAAGGGTCGGGCCCAGCGACCATGCCGTAGCCCAGCACCTCTGCCTTGGGGTCGATTCCGAGCTCGTCCGCCTTGGCCGCGCTCATCATCACGACCGCGGCGGCGCCGTCCGAGATCTGAGAGGCGTTGCCGGCGGTGATCGTCCCCTCCTTGGAGAAGGCGGCCTTCAGCTTCGCCAGCGACTCGGGCGTCGTCCCCGGCCGGATGCCTTCGTCGTCCTCGACCAGGACGGGTTCCCCCTTCTTCTGAGGAACCGATACCGGGACGATCTCGTCGGCCAGCCGACCTTCCTTCGCCGCCGCCGCCGCTCGCTCGTGGCTGCGCGCGGCCAACTCGTCCTGCTCCTCCCGGGAGATGTTCGCCTCCCCCGCGAACTTCTCCGTGCTGCCGCCCATGTGTACGTCGTCATAGGCGTCCCACAGCCCGTCGTGGATCATCGCGTCGTACAGGGTGCCGTTGCCCATCTTGTAGCCACTGCGGGCGTCGGGCAGGAGGTAGGGCGCTCCGGACATGGACTCCATGCCACCCGCCACCACGATCTCCGCCTCTCCGGACCGGATCATCAGATCGGCCAGGTGGATGGCGTTGAGGCTGGACAGGCAGACCTTGTTCAGGGTCACGGATGGGATGGTCATGGGAATGCCGGCGCGTATGGCGGCCTGGCGAGCGGGGTTCTGGCCCTGCCCGGCCTGCAGGACCTGGCCCATCACGACGTAGTCGACCTGCTCGGGGTCGAGACCGGCCCTTTCAAGGGCGGCTTTGATCGCAGTAGCCCCGAGGTCGGCGGCGGAGAGCGAAGCGAAGGCACCTCCGATCTTGCCGATGGGTGTACGGGCGGACGAGACGAGCACGGTTCCGGCCATAGGCGCGATCACCCCCCTGGGTTTGAGGTTCACCCTCGACGCTACCCGGCCGGGATCAGGGGCCTGAACAGGCGGCCGCCCTGGCGCCCTGTCAGCGCTCGTAGGGGTAGAAGCCGCCGCCCGATTTGCGCCCCAGCAGACCGGCCTCGCACATGCGGGCAAGGAGGGGCGGCGGGGCGTAGAGAGGCTCCTTGAACTCCTCGTAGAGCGACACAGCCACCGCAGCCACCGTGTCCAACCCGATGAGGTCGCACAGAGCGAGGGGGCCCATGGGATGGTTGCAGCCTTCGACCATGCTCATATCGATGTCCTCAGGCGTGGCGAACCCGGACTCCACCATCCGGATGGCGGCCAGCAGGTAGGGGATGAGCAGGGCGTTGACGATGAAGCCGGCCCGGTCCTTAGCCCGGACGACGTGCTTGCCGAGGACGTCTTCGGCGAAGGCGGCCGCCCGCTCGACCACCTCCTCGGTGGTGCGCAGCGTGGTGACCAGCTCGACAAGGCGCATGACCGGCACGGGGTTGAAGAAGTGCATCCCGAGGACCTGCTTGGGCCGGGACGTGGCCATGGCCAGACGGATGACGGGGATGGACGACGTGTTGCTGGCCAGGATGGCCTCGGGGTCCTTCACCACCTCGTCCAGCTGAGTGAACACGGCCAGCTTGGCGTCCAGGTTCTCGACCACCGCCTCGATGACGAGCTGGCGGTCGGACAGGGCCGAGAAGTCAGTGCTGAAGACCATGCCGTCGAGCACGTCCGACGGGCTGCCCGCGAGTTTTCCCCGCCTGTGGGCCTTCTCCAGCGACGACTGGATGCGGTGGCGCCCCGCGGCCAAGGCGTCGTCGTTCGCTTCGACCACGACGACGTGGGTTCCGGCCCGAGCGGAGACCTCGGCGATACCCGAGCCCATCAAGCCGCACCCAACGACCCCCACGCGTTCGATGGGCGCCCACACTTCACCCATGCACGTATGTGCCGGGAGCGTCGTCGAGCACGGGATGGGCGTCGCTGCCCATCGGCGGAGGCTCGCGCCGCTCACCGGCCCGGTCGGCGATCCACTGGGTCCAGTCCTCCCACCACGAGCCGCTGTGCTCGGTGGCGCCGTCCAGCCACTCCTCCGGGTCCGGAGGGAGCTCGTCGTTGGTCCAGTACTTCCGCTTCGGTCCGGGGGGGTTGACGATGCCGGCGACGTGCCCGGAGGACGTGAGCACGAACCGGCGGGGACTCTGCAGGAGCTGTGTGGTGCGGTAGGCGGCCTTCCAGGGCGTGATGTGATCCTCCTTGGCGGCCAACACGTAGACGTCGGATTCGATGGCGTCGAGGTGCAGCTGAGTGCCTGCCAGCTCCATCTTGTTCTGGGCCAGCTCGTTCCGCTCGTAACAGGACCGCAGGTAGAAGAGGTACATGTCCGACGGCATGCGAGTGCTGTGGGCATTCCAGGCGAGGATGTCGAACGCGGGAGGGTCTTCGCCCAGGAGCCAGTTGCTGGTGACGTAGTTCCAGATCAGGTCGTTCGGCCGCAGGAGGTTGAACGTGGTGGCCATGTCGTGCTCGTCGAGGAAGCCGGTTTGGGCCATGCGCTGCTCCATCCGCCGGATGGTCGAGGGGTCCGTGAAGGTGCGCAGGGGGCCGGGGTCGCTGAAGTCCACCAGCGTGTTGAGCAGGGTGGCGGAGCGCACGCGCTTGTCGCCCTCAGACGCGAGGTAGGCGAGCAGTGCGGCGGTCAGGGTGCCGCCGATGCACAGGCCCACGATGTTGACCTGTTCCGACCCGGTGATCTCGCACACCACGTCCAGGGCCTGGCGGGGACCGTGGATCAGGTAGTCGTCGAGGGCCACGCCGCGCATGGACGCGTCCGGGTTGCGGTAGCTGATGGCGAACACGGTGTGGCCGTGCTGGACGGCCCACTCCACGAAGCTCCGACCGGGGGCAAGGTCCATGATGTAGTAGCGGTTGATCCACGGCGGGCTGAGCAGGAGCGGGAGCGAGCCGACCTTCTCCGTCTGGGGCTCGTATTGGATGAGCTCCATCAGCTCGTTACGGAAGACGATCTTTCCCGGCGTACAGCCGATGTTCTCGCCGACCTGGAACGCTGACTTGTCCACCTGCCGGGGGAGGCCGCGGTTGGTGGCCACGTCCTCCACGAAGTTCAGGAAGCCCTTGAGCAGGCTCACGCCGCCCGTCTCGACCGCCTTGCGCAGCGCGACGGGGTTGGTCGGCAGGAAGTTGGAGGGAGCCATGGCGTCGACGAGCAGGCCGATGGCGAACGAAGCCTTGTCGGCGACGACCTCGTCGGGATGGCCCACCTCGGCCAGCTCCCGCATGTACTCCGCCCACGCCAGGTAGGCCTGGCGGTGGGCGAAGAAGAATGGGTTGTCCTCCCAGGCGGAGTCGGAGAACCGCCGGTCCTTCGGCCGCGGCTGGAGGGTAGAGGAAGGCTTGAACCCAAAGGCGACCGAGGCCGTGTCCACGGCGGCCGCCGCCATCCGTCCCCAGAAGCGGATACGGGCTGAGAGAGCCTCCGCCGGGTGCGTCGCCAGGTTGGCAGAGAACTCGAGCAACGCTTCCCCGAACGAGACGGGGTCGAACTGCCCGAACAGGTCAGCTTCGGGTGCGAGGGCCTCCAAGAACGAGGGGTCGGACATCGCGTCCCCCGCTCCGTTCGAGGCCGGAGCGCCGGCAGGAGTCGGCTCCGAGCCCCCGCGGGGTTCCTTCTTCACGTCGGTCATCCCTCGGTCCTTTCGGTGGGCTCGGGCGGCGTGGCCCGGTAGTAGCGGAACAGGATCTCAGCCACACACGCCGGCTTGGGCGAGGTGTCGATCTCGAACGTCAGGCCGAGGGAGGCCTGCACGCCTCCGGCGACCTCCTCGACGGCCAGGAGCTGCACCCCGGCTCGCACGCTCGACCCGACCGGGACGGGCGACGGGAACCTGATCCGGTTGGCACCGTAGTTGACGATCAGCCCGGCGCCTGCCACCTGGAGCACCTCTTGGAGGAGCACCGGCCCCAGCGAGAGGGTCAGATACCCGTGGGCGATGGTGTGCCCGAACGGGCCGGCCAGGGCCCGGTCCGGGTCGACGTGGATCCACTGGTGGTCGTCGGTGGCGTCCGCGAACTCGTTCACCCGCTCCTGGGTGATGACGTGCCAGGAGCTGTACCCAAGCGTTTCGCCAACCCGGCTCTGGAGCTCGTCGACGAGGAGGATGAGCGGCTGGGATCCGGGGTCGAGAGCGTCGAGGGGGTCGGGCGCGGCCGGATTCATGATTGACAAAGTTAGCAGAGTGGGTAGATACTTAGCAGGACACACGCCAACTCAGAGGAGCCAACATGCCCCAGGACGCACGCACCACCGCTTTGCAGGAGCAGGTCCTGAAGTCGATTCGTACGAGCCAGGAGGCGACACTCAGTGTTGTCCGGTCATGGGCGGAGACCGTCGCCACGGTGACACCCAATATGTTCCAGTTCTTCGGGATTCCCAACCAGGAAGAGCTCATCCGTTTCACCGAGCGCGTGCTGGCCACCCAGCGTGACTTCCTGAGCGGGCTGTTCGAGGCCAGCGCCGTGGCCGGCACGGCCGGCCCGGAGACGGCGCGCCAGGCAACCGCCGCTGCCGGCCGCGCCGCCAGCAGCGCCGAGAACGCCCGTCCGGCTCCGTCCAAGAGCTGACCTGGACGGGACTCCACGGTCCCGACCTTCACGCCGGGGTGAGCGAGTGCTCGCCCCGGCGTTCTTCGCGCCCCGGCGCGTCAGGGTCTAGTGGCCGCCGACGACCCTTGGCAGCAGCAGCTCCAGAGCTTGGGGCAGTTCATCCGCACCCAACGCCGTCTGGCCAATCTCACCCTGCGTGAGATGGCGGCGCTGACCAAGGTGTCCAACCCCTACCTGAGCCAGGTCGAGCGCGGCCTGCACGAACCCTCTGTCAGGGTGCTGAAGGCGATCGCCTCCGCCTTGAACGTCTCGGCCGAAACCCTGCTGACCCAGGCCGGCCTGCTCGAGACGGTGTCGACGGGCGAGCCGGCCAAGCCGCCCCAGTCCCCGGTGGAGGCTGCCATCCGGCTCGATCCCGACCTCACCGACGCCCAGAAGGACGCTCTGCTGGGCGTCTATCGCAGCTTCAAGGAGGCGAGGGGCTGACCCCTGGCCGTAGCCTCCCAGCGGCGGGACCGGAGGAGGTGTGGCGACCGCGCCCAGCGGAGGCTTCAGCGGCCGGTCCACTGCGGCGGGCGCTTCTCGACGAAGGCCCGAGGTCCCTCGGCGAAGTCCTCGCTTTGCATGACGCGGGCGAGGGCAGCCAGGCTCTGCTGGCGCGCCGTCTCCTCGTCGGCGTCCTCGATGGCGAGGACGGTGCGGCGGCTCTCCTGAACGGCCACGGGAGCGTTCTCGCAGATCAGGCCGGCGAGGGCGAGGGCGGCGGTCAGCGCCTCGCCCGGCTCGACCAGCCGGTTGACCATCCCGAGGGCGTAGGCACGGGCCGCGTCGATCGGGTCACCCGTCAGGATCAGCTCGAGGGCGACGTTGCGGGGCAGCACTCGCGGGAGGCGGAAGAGTCCACCGCCGGCGGCGACCAGCGATCGCTTGACCTCTGGGAGCCCGAACCGGGCCGACGTTGAGGCCACGATCAGGTCGCACGCCAGAGCGACCTCGCAGCCCCCGGCCAGCGCCGGCCCGTCGACGGCTGCGATCAGCGGCTTCGTCCGGGTCCGGGCGGCGATGCCGGCGAACCCGCCGCGGTCGGTGAACAGGTCGGCCAGGCCACCGGCGGCGACGACCTTGAGGTCAGCGCCCGCGCAGAAGACCGGCCCTTCGCCGGCGAGGACGGCCGCCCATGTGCTCTCGTCATCCTCGAGCTTGTCGAGGGCGTCCTCGATGCCGTGGGCGACCTCGACGTTGATGGCGTTGCGGGCCTCCGGGCGCCGGATGGTGATGACCCCGACCCGCCCTCGCTGCTCGTACTCGACCATCGCGGGACCCTACCGGACCGATCGCCCGGACTCATGAGGCTGGCCGTGCTGCCAATGGCCTGCTGGTGGCTGTCCGTGAGCGGCTAGAAGGCGGGGTCGGCGCAGCGCGGAGGTGTTCCGGGAGTCCCGACGCCAGGGGGATCCGGCCGGGGGTAGGGCTCCACGAAGCCGGAGCCGGGGTCGGGGGTGGTGAGGTACCGGATGATCCCCCGGGCCAGGGCCTCGCCCTCGAGGCGCTGAACCTCGGCCTGGGCGATGAGCTCCGCCTCCGAGGGGTTGGAGATGAAGGCGAACTCCACGAGCACGCTCACCACGGGGGCCGGCTGGCGGAGGACGGCGTAGTAATCCCCCCGTCGTCCGGGCCGGTACTTGGCGCCGGCATCCCGGTCGGCGACCCACGCCACCGAGAAGCGGGAGAGCGCTCGCACGATCTCCTCGTAGATCAGCCCGGCGAGGCGCTTCGAGTCGGACGAGCCGATCTGGTAGTAGGTCTCGCTGCCCGGTCCCGGCCAGGGGCCGTCAGGCTCGGCGTTGTGGTGGATGGAGACGAACGCCCTGGCGTTGACCGCCTTGGCGATCTGGGCTCGGACGGCGAGTTCGAGGTCGTAGTCGGCGGTTCGGGTGACGAGCACCGAGACGCCGGCTCGCTCGAGCGCCGCCTTGGCGTGGCCCTGGACCAGGACATTGATCCCTTTCTCGGCCAGTCCACCGGGGGATACGGCCCCCGGATCGGTGCCGCCGTGGCCGGCGTCGAGCACGATGCTCGCCGCCGGAACGTGCGTTCCGTCGGTCAGCGTGGCGGCGCGGTTGCAGGGCGTCGTCACCGTCCACCCGGCGTCTGTCCGGGAGACGACGGGGACGACGATGCCGGCCGGCGTGATGAGCGCTCCGGGGCCGGACGGCGGGGGAGTGGGGGGAACGGCAAGGGCGGTCGTGGGCGGCGGGGCGGTCGTGGTCCCGGTAGCCGCCGGCGCTTGACGCGGGCCCTCCACGAGGGCTCCGTCCGGATCGGTTCGCGTGCAGGTCGCTACCAGGGCCGCGGCGAGCAGAAGGACGAGCGCCAGGAGCGGGAGTCGGGAACGGGCGGCAGGCGCGGGCACGGGGGTCATGGCCGAATGCCGTACGCGGCCAGGACCTGGGCGGCGTCGGGGAAAACGGCTTCGGCGGCGGCGACGAAGTCGTTCGGTCGGGCGATGCGGTAGGCGTTCTGGGCGGCGAACAGGCGCAAAGCGCAGTCCACGAGGTCGGGTTCGCCCAAGGCGGCCAGCGCCTGAGCCCCCTGCACATAGGCGCCCAGGTAGAAGTCGTCCCGCTCGTCCCAGTAGGTCATTGGGGCGGTCGTGCGCCCCCGGATGGCGGCGGGAATGGTCCGGGCCTTGTACGACTCGACCGTCCCCTCGTAGCGAGCCTCCACCCACGTTGTGAGGGCCTCGTCCAGCCAGGGATCACGGGCCTGGTTGTTGCCCACCAGGGCGTAGAACCACTGGTGGCCCACTTCATGGGTGAGGATGTCGGTGGCGGTTCCCGGGCCGTGGAGGACGTGGGACGGGTACTCGATCCCGGTGGAGATGCCGGGCGTGACCGACACGGCGAAGGTGGGCCAGGCGTAGGCGCCGAATCGCCGGCTGCTGGACTCGAGGACGGCGATGGCCCGATCGAGGTAGGGCCGGGGGGAGTCGCCGGCTCCGGCGTCGACGGCAACAGTCACCTGCACCGGGTCAGGGGCGTGGGCGGTTCCGGTGAGGGTGGTGAACCGTCCTACGGCCACGGCGACGTCGCGCATGGCGGTGGCCGTCCAGTGGCCGGGGCGGTCGGGGGTGCCGCTGGCGACGACGCCGTACCCGGGCGGGGTAGTGACGGTGAGGTCGAAATCGGCGGTCGGGGCGGTGGAGGCCTCGGCGAAGCGGGTGGTGGGGGGTTCGGTGACCCAGCCCACGCTCGGCTCCCACTCGAGGATCGGGAAGAACGAGCCCATCCGCATGGAGTCGTTCTCGGCCGAGACCCGGTCGCGCGCGTTCGGTGGGAGCTGGAGGCGGAAGGGGACGCGAGCCCGCACCGTCTGCCCGGTGCCGAGGGGGGTTCCGAGCGGAACCACAAGGGTTGTCGGGTCCTCGACAACCGATTCGACGGCACGGCCGTCCACTTCCACCTGACCGGTCTCCACCTGTCCTCCTTCGCCACGCTGGCGGGGGCCGTTGGCCCACAGGCGGAAGACGAGGCGGTCAGTGGGCAGGTCGGGTGTGAACCGCACATCCACCATCCCCTCCACCACGCCTGTCGCGGGCCGGGCG
>JALZEC010000213.1 GCA_030862235.1 Actinomycetota bacterium
CCCCGGCTCCCGCCCCCGGACGCGGGTGCTCATTCCCGACTCGGCTCACGGAACCAACCCGGCCTCGGTCACCCTGGGCGGGTACGAGGTGACCCAGGTCCCGTCCGACGGCGACAGCCGACGGACAGGCCGGTCTGGGTGGCCCGAACGGCGATCGATGGGCGTGGACCATGCCCGAGCGGTCGATCGGCCGCATCCATTCCTGGTACGGCAACGCCCTCGCCCTGGCCCGGGCCTACAGCTACATCCTGGTCAACGGGGGGGACGGGCTGAAGCGGGTCGCGGAGGGGGCTGTCCTCAACGCCAACTGGCTGCGGCACCGGCTGCGAGGCCTCTACGACATCCCGTTCGACCGGCCCAACATGCACGAGTTCGTCGCCTCCACTGCCAGCCTGAAGAAGCGCAGCGGCTTGCGAGCCCTGGACGTGGCCAAGCGGCTGCTGGAGGAGGGGTTCCACGCCCCGACCGTCTACTTCCCGCTCATCGTCGAGGAGGCGCTCATGATCGAGCCCACCGAGACGGAGAGCCCCCAGACGCTGGAGGCCCTGGCCGCCGCCTTCGAGGCCATCGCCGACGAGACGGGGGAGGAGGCGCACGAGGCGCCGCGCACGACCCCGGTCCGCCGCCTGGACGAGGCCCGGGCCGCCCGCCAGCTCGTCCCTACCTTCGACGCCCGGCCCCGCTAACCGTCTGTAACGGCCGTCCCGCCGGCGGGACAACAGGGGCGTGAGTGAGGAGACAGCAGCGGCCCCCGCCCGGGGCGACCAGGTGTACGCCACCACCCGGTGGATCTCGATTGTGATCGTGCCCGTCCTCGTTGCCGCCTTCGTGATCCTGTACGGCTTTCCCGACCGGACCATGCAGCTGTGGAGCTGGATGGTCTGCCCCGAGATGAACGCGCTCATCATGGGGGGCGGGTACCTGTCGGGCGCCTACTTCTTTACTCGCGTGGCTCGCACCCGGGAGTGGCACCGGGTGAGCGTCGGCTTCGTGGCGACGACGGTGTTCGCCAGCATGCTCATGCTCGTCACGATCCTCCACTGGGACCGTTTCAACCACGACCACGTCTCTTTCTGGGCCTGGCTGCTCCTCTACGCCTCGACCCCGATCCTCCTGCCTGTGCTGTGGGCTAAGAACCAGCGCACGGACCCGGGGCGTTTGACGGCGGGGGACGTGCGCATCCCCCGCCCGCTCCGCACGGCCGTCGGCATCGGGGGCGCGATCCAGCTGGCTTTCGCCGCCTTCATGTTCCTGCTCCCGGCGGCCGCAGCCGAGACCTGGCCGTGGGAGCTGGATGCGGCCACGTCCCGCTCGGCCGCCGCCTTCGTGGCCTTCCCGGCCGTGACGTGGCTGTGGTTCCTGTTCGAGGACCGGTGGAGCTCCTTCCGGATCACCACCCACGTGGCGACGATGGGCATGGTTCTCCTCGGCATCGCTGCGCTGCGGGCCCGGCAGGACTTCACGTCGGACGGGATCTGGATCGGCTACCTGGTCTCCCTGCTGGTGGGCGTCGGCCTGAACGTCGCCCTGTACGTGGCCATGGAGCGACGGGCTCGCCAGGGGAACGGCAACGGGCCGCCCCCGAACGAAGTCCCCGCCGCCCTCCAGCCGGCCTGATGAGCTAGACGGCGCCCGGCGCGGGTGCCTCCGGGTCAGCCTCGGACGGGCTGGGGAACTCTCCCTCGCCACCCGTGGCGGGGGCGGCACCGCTGTTCTGCTGGTCGACCACGTACTCCTCGCCCTCCTCGTCCTCCAGGACGGCGCTCTGCACCTGATCGGACATGGGGTCGTCGTCCTGTCGGGGATCGGGCTCGGAGCGGTTCTCGAGGTCGGCCATGGCCGGGTGGTACCCGTCCTCGGCCACCCCTACTCGCCGCCTCGAGGGGTCCAGCGGAAGGACCGGACGGCGACGATGCCGCCGCCCACGCCCCATGCGGCCATGACGGCCAGGTGGTCTAGGGCGATGCCCGCTCCGGTGGTCGCCGGGTCGAAGGCGGTGAGCAGGGAGTCGAACAGGTGCTTGACCGGGAAGATGTCCCCGATCAGGCGCATCCCGTCCGGAAGCTGGTCGATGGGGATGAAGATCCCCGAGAAGAAGTAGAGGGGGAGGATGACGGCGTTGGTTATGGCGGGGGCCGCTGCCTCGCTGGGGATGGCCGCGGTCATGGCAAATCCCAGCGGGCAGAAGGCGGCCGTGCCCACCAGGACGCTCAGGATCAGCCCGGGCAGGGTCCGGGAGGGAAGGGTCACCCCGTAGACCAGCCAGCCCAGAACGGTGACCGTCACCACCAGCAGGAGGGTGACGACGATGGCGGTGAGGACCCGCCCCGCCAGGTAGACCCAGGGGGGCAGGGGGGTGCTGCGGACCCGCTTGAGCAGGCCCTTCTCGCGGAGGATGGTAAAGGTGATGGCCAGGTTGACGATGGTGGCCGACACCATGGCCAGGGCGAGGATGCCGGGCACGTAGTACGTCGACCCCTTCACCGGGTGGCCGTTCACCTCGTTGGTCTGGTTGCCGAAGATCGACACGAAGATGAACAGGAAGATGAGGGGGAGGGCGACGGTGAAGAACACACTCGCCGGTTCCCGCCAGAACTGCTTCTGGTCGTAGCGGTACTGGTGCCACAGGAGGGCGGCGCCGCTCACCGGGTCGCCGTCTCGCTTGCGCTCCTGGCCTGCTCAGAGCGGTTGACCTCGCTGTCCTCGCTGGCCTCGCTGGCCTCCGTGGCCTGCTTGGCCGCCGCC